>CABQHR010000005.1 GCA_902463875.1 uncultured Collinsella sp. | reverse complement strand
TTAATGAACATATTTACTGTTGTGTCTATTATCTTGTAAGATCGATATGATACTATGCTAGCAACAATACTCATATTTGCCGTTTTTTGTCCACAGGGCATGCCGCAGAAGATCCAACTTGCGCCAGCGTGCCGTACGCTGGCCCTCCCCCTCCGGCGAGCGCCGACATTTCCCCAGATAAAACCGACCAAAATAAACCTGTCCCTTTTCGGCAGGTTTCGCTTGCACTTTAGCGTGCGACAGCGGATAATGCCGAGCATTCGAGAATTCGCCAATTGTTGCCGTTAATTGATAAAGGAGGCCCCATATGGCCATGGAATTCAAGCGCAGGTTGCCGATCCCCATGGAGATCCGCGAGGAAATGCCGCTTTCCGCCGAGCTTACCGCCAAAAAGCAGGCATTCGACGCCGAGGTCGCCAAGGTCTTTACCGGCGAGGACGCACGCAAAGCGCTCATCATCGGCCCGTGCTCTGCCGACCGCGAGGACTCGGTGCTTGAGTACATGAACCGACTGGCCAAGGTCGCCGAAGAGGTCAAGGACAAACTCATCATCATTCCGCGCGTCTACACCAACAAGCCGCGCACCAAGGGCACTGGCTACAAAGGCCTGCTGCACAACCCCGACCCCGAGGCGCCCGATGACCTGCTCGAAGGCGTCAAGGCCATCCGCCACATGCACCTGCGCGTCATCGAGGAGACCGGTTTCTTTACCGCCGACGAGATGCTCTACCCGTCCAACTACCAGTACCTCGTCGACCTGCTGAGCTACGTCGCCGTGGGCGCGCGCTCGGTCGAGAATCAGGAGCATCGCCTGGTGTCGAGCGGCATTTCGGTGCCTGTGGGCATGAAAAACCCCACCGCCGGTTCCACCACCGTTATGCTCAACTCCATCTACGCCGCCCAGGCACATCAGAGCTTTATCTTCCGCAACTGGGAGGTCGAGTGCGACGGCAACCCGCTCGCGCACGCCGTCATGCGTGGCTACATCGGTCTCGACGGTCGCACCTACCCCAACTACCACTACGAGCACCTGGAGCGCCTGGCCGAGCGCTATACCGAGCACGCCGGCTATGCCAATCCGGCAGCGGTCATCGACTGCAACCACGACAACTCGGGCAAGCGTCCGTTGGAGCAATATCGCATTTGCAAGGAGGTGCTCGACAGCTGCCGCCGCAACGAGTCCATCTCCAAGCTGGTCAAGGGCTTTATGATCGAGTCCTACCTGGAGGACGGCAACCAGCCGGTCGACGGCGGCGTCTTTGGCAAGTCGATCACCGACCCGTGCCTGGGCTGGGAAAAGACCGACTACCTCATCCACGAGATCGCGGAGCGTATTTAGAGTTACGGCGTTTTACCAAACGCCGTAACTACTCGACGCTGCGCGGGCCGCAACGCTCTTTATCTCGGAATCGAACGTAAAGAAGCACGTCAACGCTATCTACCACAAGCTTGGTGTCTCAAATCGTATGGGCCTCGCAGCCATCCTGTTGCCATAGGCGGCTTGGACTCATTCCACGCACCGATGCACATGACAAAAAAGCGCCGCCGCGAACGCTCACGCATCCGCGGCGGCCTGCGCTAAATCGCGACGACGGCTGGCAACCAAGCGTTCTGCCGAGCAAATCGTCCGCTCTTCACCTCGATCGACCGATTATCCCTCGTATACGATACGGCCATCGGAGACAGTGAACAGAATCTTGGTATCGGAGATCTTCTTGGGATCGCAATGAAGGATGTCTTGGTCGAGCACCGTGAGGTCGGCGAGCTTGCCCACCTCGAGCGTACCGATTTTATCCTCCATGTAGTTCTCGAAGGCAACGTTTTTGGTATATGCCTCGAGCGCCTGATATGCCGTGATGGCCTGCTCGGGCCAACGGTACATATCGGTGTCCTCCTCCTCGGGATACGGGCTGTTGCGCGTAACGGCCACCTCGATCTCCTCGAGCGGCGCATAGCCGGTAACCGGGCCATCGCTCGCACCGGAGATAAAGCAGCCGGCCTCGAGCATGTTCTTGACGGGGTAGAACTTCATGGCGCGATCCTCGCCCACCATGGCGATCTCGAGGTCGCATAAAGAATCGTGATACATCCACAGGAACTGCAGTGCGCACACGATGTCGAGATCGGCGACGCGCTGAATGTCCTCGTCGGTGATTGCGCACACATGCGTCATGGTGTTGCGGCGATCATCGCGCTCGCCGTTCTCCTTGACGCAGCGCTCGTAGGCATCGAGTGTATTGTGGACGGCGCCGTCGCCGATCGCGTGAACATGAATCTGAACACCCTCTTTGTCGAGGGCGGCCACCATGTCGCTGAACTCCTGCTGATCCCAGACGGACTCGCCGTGCCAGTTATCGCCCTTACCGGCGGCGAAGGTATATGGCTCGAGCATCACGGCGCTGCCGCCCTCGGTAACGCCATCGGAGTAGATCTTGACCGTACCGGTAGAGATCATGTTGCTATCGAACTTCTTGAGGTCCTTCACGGTTTTAAGGGCCTCTTTAGCCGTCATGCCGGGCACAATGGTAGGAAGTACTCGCATGCGCAGGTTAAGCTTGCCATCTTTCTCAAGGTCAGTATAGAACTGGCAATCCTGTGCCGTAGACTTTCCCACGACGCTTATGTTGGTCATGCCGGTGATGCCGTATTTCGTAGCCACCTGCTGGTACTTGTCGATAGCGTTCTCAAGCTCCTTGTCCGTATGCTCGACGAAGACAACCTCCCTCACCATAGTGGCAGCAGAATCGATCAAGTAGCCAGTCGCCTCGCCGTTTGCATCGCGGGTGATGATGCCGCCCGTGGGATTGGGGGTATCGTTATCGATGCCCGCAAGCTCGAGCGCACGGCTGTTGACCCACACCGAATGATAGGAAACATCGCACAGCATGATGGGCTTATCGGAGCAGATCTCATCGAGAATGGACTTGTTGGGGCCGGGATTGGTGCCATCCTCTTGCTCGAAGGCGTTGATCATGAACGAGCCGCCAACGTAAGCCTCATCATCGGGATGCTTGGTTACAAAATCACTGATCACCTTCTTATACTCATCGATCGTGGTGCTCTTGGTAAGATCGATCTCGTACAGTGCGGTCACCCAGTTGCCCGGAGCGTGGATATGGCCGTCCATAAAGCCGGGGGTCACCATACCGCCATCGAGATCGATGACGCGCGTGTTGTCATCGATGTACTCGTCAACACCGGAGTCTTCGCCTACATATACGATTTTGTTGCCCGAGACAGCCAGGGCGGCCGCGGTGTCGCCCTCTTTGACCATCGTCTGAATCGTGCCGTTACGAAAGACGATGGATGCCTTATCGGAAATCGCGCTGCCGGTGCTTCCGGCATTTGAAGAATTGTTGGCGCAGCCGGCGGCACCCACCGCAACAGCCGCGGCGCCCAACGTGCTCAGGCCGAGAAAGCTTCTACGGGAAACGGGAGGGATAGAGGTCTTCATATAACCCACCTTTCTGTTGACATCGCCGCGCTTTCGCGACGCTCGCTATCACCTGAATAGCACCCCCCGGTATAAACTTGTCTGCACAAACGGGGTTATTGCCGTAAGCGGAGGCTTATATCCCCTATAACCCTGCCTTTAACCTGCCCAAAAGTTCTGAAGAAGCTCGGACCGCGATGAGACACCGCATTTACGGAATATCGTGTGAACATGCGATTTGACCGTACCGACAGAGATAAATAAATCATTCGCTATGGCGCGGTTATCCTGGCCATCGAGCAGAAGGTCGAGCACTTCGCGTTCACGCGCGGAGATATCGTGTTGGTCGCAGAATGCCGAAAAGCGGACCTCCGCAATCTGTTTGGCAGAGGTGCCAAACGTTGTGGGCGGAGCAGAAAAGCGCAACGCCAAGATCTGCGACGCCGTACGAACGGTATATATCGCGGCCACCACGCTCATGATGTTCTCTGGGATGTTTCTGCCGTAGGAAAAATACAGGTAATCGATGACTTCAATCCGCCCAATATTCAGCCCGAGAACGCGTACATCCTCGATCAGAACAAACGCCGTCAACACAGCCATCACAATAAGAAACCTGCCGTAGCGTGCGTAGAAGCTCTTTCGCGCCAACGGCTTGCTTTTGCGGTAGCAGACGAATATCATGCCAAACGCCACGAACATGAACAAGGAACGCAACGCATAAAAGGCGAGTTGTTTGATTGAATCGGGCTGCAACACAAGCGACATGGCCTCGAAAGCAGAAAAGGCGATGCAGGGCACGAGCATGTGAAGCCGGCTCGTCTTGTTTACGATCGCCAATGCAAATGCCCACATGCTCGCCATGATTCCAATCGATAGGACGAGTTTCGTTATGGGGTGAGTCATGGGAAATTGGCTGCTGAGGATATCTGCCATCATCTTACGGCCCTGATACTCATCGAGGAATACGATGGCACTTTCGAGCATGTCGAAGAAAAAGAAGGCCGAGACCGTCAAGTAGCTTGTTCGATGTGAGACGAGGTACGTGCATACCGATACGCACACCGCCACCATGCAAACCAAGACGAACGTGATTCCGTAGAAGAAGTAAAACGCGCTCACTACCGGGCCTTTCGCTTATTGATATGTGCTACGGATAAATTTTGCGCCAAAGACATGCAGATCGCTGTCTTCAGCGCAAAATTTAACCAAAGAAAGGAGGGGTGGAAGACGCATATCCCCCACCCCAGCGCATGGGCGAAACTACCCAGAATGAGAGTGGATAATCTCCCGTTTTTGGCCTGCTTTTCGGGCGAAAGTGGAAGATTATCCACTCTCGTCGAGCGGGCGTTCGATAATCCACTCTCATTCCCTCTTGGAGCCCTCCGCCCCCGTGGGATCGGGGCTCGTCTGCCGAATGATTGATGCGGGCGCCCTGCGGCCATGTCACACTCAGAAGTGGCCTGACCCAACTTGGAAGGAGCCCCCATGAGCCTTGACAACGTAACTCTGCGTGCCGCCACGCTCGATGACCTGGCCGGCATCGCCGCCATCTACAACCAGCTGTGGTGCAACACGTTGCGCAACCGAGGCGACGTCGAAGCCGCCGATTTCTGTGCGCGCTTTAACATCGCCATGCAGCTGCAGCGCTCCCCCATCGCGCTCGTTGCCGAAGCTGAAGGCCGCATCATCGCCGCTTGCTGCATCGGCATCTTCGAAGACGGCAAACCACGCACCAATCCCACGTGGGAGCCCTGCTACAACGAGATGTTCGCCCAGGCAACCGAGATGGCAAAGACCGCCGATGCCAAGCTCGAAGGCTCGCTCTTTGGCGATAGCCGCGAGAAGGCAACAGCCGACCGCTTTGCCGCCACGGGCAACGAATATGCCCAGGGCCAGCTCAACCTGATCATCATCATGCCCGAATGGCAGGGCAAGGGGCTCGGCCGTGCGCTCATCGACCTTGCGCGCGCCGAACTCGCCAAAGCCGGGTGCACCAAATTCTTCCTGATGAGCGACTGCAACTCCGATTGGCAGTTCTACGAGCACCTCAACATGAAGCGCATCCTGGAGGATCACAGCCAGGACACCGGCGACGGATTTATCGTCTATATGTACGGAGGCACGCTCTAAGTACTCCTTCAATCAAGGCGAGCCGGGCACCCGGCCCTTGGCCTCTGCCCAGGAATAACCCAGGGGGCCGGACCGCCCGTCCCTAAACCTGCCCGACAGCGCGATATCTCGTAGCCCGAGCGCGCCCCTCTTTAACGAGTGCGCCTTCCTCAAGCAAACCGTTGATAACCCGCAGCGTCACGTCGCGCCCAGTTCCCAGAGCGTCCGAAGCATCCTGGCGCGTAAAACCGCGGGGCCGCTCAAGGGCAAAGCGAATCAAGGTGCGAGCGTATCCACCACGTCGCTCGTCCGAGACATCCTGTAGCATCGCGGACGCCTTGCACGCAACATCAAAGCCAAGCTCCTCCACGAGCTTGGCACGCACCTCGTGGCCGCAGTCGCCATTCATCGACACGTGCCCCTCTCGCTGCGCTCGCACGGATGCAAACGCCTGCGAAACATCGGGCGGCAGCGCCCCTTCCCGCTCGAGCTGCTCATAATCGCTGTAATCCCCACGCAAGTTGGGACCGCTATTGCCACGAGGCGTCAGATAGGAATTGCGCACGGCGTTGACGTTGGGCAGCGACAACCTAAACATTGCAGGGTAGGCGCAGACCTCGGGTTCCAACCCTTCTGCCTCATAGAGCGCACGGATCCCCTTGAGGCCCGTTCCAAACGCCTCAACCATCCCCAGACGCAAAAAGAGCAGTTGCAGCTTTGGATTCCGAGCGTCCGAGCCGCCCGCAAGCGCCTCCTCGACGCTGATGTGCTGCGGCCCTCCCGCATTGGTAAATTCAAGCGCCGTACGGCTCATCTTGATAAGAGACGCCACCGAAGATTCGTAGTCGCGATGGATAAACAGGTTCAGAATTCCCTCTCGAACAGCCTCGCGGGGATAGTCGTCCTTATCTATGCGATCGAGCCTTCCCGGCACAAAGTACATACGCGTTGCGTTCGATATATTGAGGAACCGTTCGATATCCTCTATCTGCCTGAAGATCGAGCCCTCGCCATCCTGACGGTCGATAAACTCGGTATACGCATCGTCGTTGAAGAGGCCAGCGCGGACTGCAAAGGGGTTTTGGTCAGAGACCAGCAGTGCCAAATTGGTGTAAAAGCCCAGCTCATCGATAAGGCCGAGATTCTTTTGAGAGGTTTGGTCAAACGTAATCTCCGCGCGCCTAAAGACCCGCTCGGCTTCAAAAAACGTCAAGCTCTGTTCATGAGAGCGCGCGGTCTCAAAATAATCGCCGTCGGTGCGCTTGATCATCGAGCGGATCTGGGCCATCTCGATGGGCACGTTTGCAGGACCTAGGCGCCGATATACCCCGGCGGGAACAAATCCCTTCGAGCACAGGCAGTACGGCTTGTAAGGACCCGCTTCCACCTCGATTTTCACCAACGCTACGCCATCGATGTCCAATGCGGAGACCGTCGTGATTTCAGAAACGTCGGGGTACACGCCATCGGTTATTGCATTAGAGCATTGAAGCATGGTGGCATCGATATCGTCCACGCCGACGATGCTGCCAAAATCGTCGATTCCGATATACAAGGTACCGCCATTCGAATTGGCAAACGCCACCACAGCTTTGAGCAGCTTAGGGGTAAATGTGCACTTGAACTCCACGGTCTCACTTTCAACAAGCTGCATGCAACCCCCTATCATCGACTATCGACGATTCTAGACCAGCTATCGACGATAAGCAAGGCCCCTGGTACCCTCGCTTAGACCCGAGTGCCCGCGTGCAACGCTGCCCGCCGCACGCAAAAGGGCCCGCCAGCGTGTGCGCCAGCGGGCCCCAGGTCATATCGACACTACCCCGTGTGCCTGCAACCGCCTCTACTTGCAGCGCGCCTTGGGCTGCTGCTGGGTGATGCAGTGGATGTTGCCTCCGCCGTAGATAACCTCGCGAGTCATGATACCGATGACTTCACGGTCCGGATAAGCAGCCTGGATATCCTTGAGCGCCTGGGCGTCATTGGGATCGCCGAACTGCGGTACAAGCACTGCGCCGTTGATGGGCAGGAAGTTGAGGTAGCTCGGCTCGAAAGCGTCCTCGGGGGTACGCGGCAGCACGCCCTCGACGGGGTCAATCGTGCTGGCCTCCTCTTCGGTCATATATACCGAGGTCGCAGGCATAATCACCTTGTGGATCTTGAGCTTGCGGCCACGGGCATCCGTCGTCTCGGAAAGCGTCTTATACGCCTCTTGGCACTCCTTGTAGAACTTATGGTTGGGATCATCGGTCCACATGCAGCAGACCTCGCCGGGCGCACTAAAGCATGCGACGTCGTCCACGTGCCCGTTGGTCTCAAACGGGTCGATGCCATCCTTGATCCAAATGACCTTCTCGATGCCCAGGTACTCGGCAAGCTTCTCCTCGATCTGCTCCTTGGTGTACTGGGGGTTGCGGTCCTCATTGAGCAGGCACATCTCGGTGGTCACCACGGTGCCCTGGCCGTCGCAGTTAAACGAGCCGCCCTCGAGGATGTAATCCTCGGGACGATAGCGGTTGACCCGCTCGAGCTGCGCCACCTGCAGGCCAATGGAAGCGTCCTTGTCCCACGGGAAATACAGGCCGTCAATGAAACCGCCGTAAGCATTAAAGTGGAAGTGCGAAAGAGCAACCTCACCATTGTCATTAACAAGGAACGCCGGGCCGGGGTCGCGAATCCAGCTGTCGTTGTACTCCATGTGGATAACGCGCACGTTCTCAACGCCATCGAAGATCTCACACACCGCAGGGAAATCCTCGGCATTGACACCAACGGTGATGGGTTGGAAGCGCGCAACGGTCTTAATAATCTCGGTGAAGACCTTTTGCGCCGGCTTGGCACCGCAGCGCCACACATCCGAACGATGCGGCCACAAAATCCAGGTGCGCTCCTGCTCCTCGTACTCGCCGGGCATGTAGAATCCGTCCTTCTTTGGCGTAGACTCGCTCTCGTAAATGGTCTTCATGTTGGCTCCTAACGATATGGACGACCCTTTGTGATGACGGCCCCATTGTGCGGCTCCGGAAGCCCACTCTCAATGGGCCTAGGGGACCCTTTCGCCACCCAAAAGGACACCGTTCACTGACCTAAAGTTCTAGTGGCGCGCGAGACGTGTCATACTGACAAAGCCGCATGAAAGGACATCCATGACCAGTACCATGCATACCCGCTTTAACCCCGATGAGATCCACGGGAGCCGCTGGTCCGCCCTCAACGAATGCGCCTTATGGATTCATGGCTGCGACGACTTCGCCACGCTTCAAGCCGGGCTTCTTGATAGAGTTAATCAGGTGATATCGCACCGGGCCTCGATGTTTGATATCGCACGCGCCGGCACACACGGACAGACAGAATTCGTAAGCCCCGTTGCCCGTGGCATGGCAGAAGACCAGCTCGAGAGCTACTACGAACGCTATGCCGCCTTTGACTACACCCTTTGGAGCTTTGACGTTCACAACGTGCATGTTTATCGCGACCTGGACCTCGTGGATGTCGAGCGCCGCAACGCAACGCCCATCTATCAGGAGTGGATGAAGCCGCTCGGCATCTACTATGGCTGCACTGCCACGCTCGCGCACGGGGGCACATCCCTGGGGTCGCTCACGCTGTTTCGCGCACGAAAAGCGGGGGATTTTTCGGACGAAGAGCTCGAAGCCCTGCGCCAGCTCGCGCGGCACCTGAGCCTGCGCCTGTACGGGATCCTTGCGCAGAGCACCGCATAGCAAGCTTGCGAGAACCCCTTAGAGGCGCTCATCAGCGAGCTCGAAGTCCTCCCCCGCGAGGCAGAGGTGCTCAAGATGATGCTTGCCGGCAAGACCAACCGCGAAATGGCCGAGGAGCTCTATATCTCGGAGTCGACCGTAAAAAAGCATGTCAACGCCCTCTATCACAAGCTCGGCGTCAAAAACCGCCTGGGCCTCATGGCATTGGTTCGAGAACAATCATAAGCCGGCCTCTAATTTGAAAGTAGCGCTGGCAGATTGCCTATTTGAACCTCGCTGCAAAGAACCGCCGCAGACGCCTTGGGAGCATCTGCGGCGGCTTGCATTAAACAATCGCTGTCATGTGTCACAAGCGCGCGTTGGCTACGCGGGAAGCCCGCTCAGACGCTTGGACTCGTGCGCGGCGAGCGCAATGGAGATGATGCCGGTAATGGCATCGGCCACCACCAGGGCGATCCACACGCCCTCGACACCCATCATGTTGCCGAGGAGGTACATAAGCGGCACCGAGCAGATCACATAGCGAAGCAGGCCCGTAAATGTGGCGACACCCACCTTCTCGACCGCCTGGAAATACATCGACATGGTCATGGCAAGATAGCCCAGGGCAACAGCCAGGATGACAGTACGCGTGGCGTTGGCGGCAACCTCAACGAGCGCAGGATCGCTGCCGGCAAAGAAGGCGCACACCGGGGTGGCGGCAAGCCAGAGCGCGACGGTGACCAGCGCCAGCGTCACAACCTGGTACTTAAGCGTGCAGGAGAGCGTCTCCTTAAGGCGTGCCCAAGCCTTTGCGCCGGCGTTGAAGGCAGCGATGGGCTGCAGACCGTAGGAGAAGCACTGGGCAACCATCATGGTAATGTAGAGGATGTAGCCGTTGATCACGCCAAAGGCTGCGATGTAGAGCGAGCCCATGTCGCCGCCGAGCGAACCCAAAAGCGAGTTGGCAACGGTATTAAAGATAAAGGTCGCGCCCTGGACCAGGAAGAACGGGAAGCCGATCTTGAAGATCTGGCCGCAGATGGCGAGGTCGAGCTTAAGGTCGGCAGGGTTAATCTGGAGCTGGGACTTTTTGCCCCCGATGAACCAGAAGATACCGATGGCCCAGATGCCGATGGAAAGCCCGTAGTACACGCCGGCGCCCATAACGCCAAACTTGAGTACAAACGTGGAAAGCGCGAGCCAGCAGATGGCGACGATAGCCGAGACGGTCATGAGGTTGGCCTGGATCTGGACCTTCTCATCCACACGCATCACAGCGGTGATCATCTGGCCAATGACCGTGAGCGGCAGCAGCACGGCGAAGGTGCGCACGCCGGCAACGGTATCGGCCATGATGTCGGGCGTGGCGCCAAAGAATGCGCAGATGGGCTCGGTAAACACGGCCATCACCACAGCAAGCAGCACACTCACAATCGTGGTGAGCCAAAAGCCCTGGCTAAAAGCCTTGCTTGCGCCCTTGATGTCGCCGGCACCCAAAAGGTTGCCCACCACGGCGGGCACGCCGGTGCCAAACAGGTTGCCAAAGGCCAGGTTGATGTACTCGACCGACATAATGATCGAGACACAGGCCAGGCCGTGGGCACCCAGGCCCCAACCCATCACGAGTCCTTCGAGGACCACCATGATGATCTGGGCGAGCATGCCCTGGCCGGTGACGATGGTGTACTTACGCACCAGACCGGGAATCGGTTGGGAGGCGAGCTCGCGCTCCTCCTCCACGGCAGCGGTTACTTCTTCTGCCATTGTTCTCCCCTTTCCTTGAGAGAGTAGTGCTGAATGGATGTCAGGCGGCTGACAACTGGCACCAAGCCGCCCAATCAAACGATGGCGCTATGCCTCAAAGACCACCTTGCCGGCGATCATCGTGAGGGCTGCGGTAGCCTCGAGCACCTCGGCCGGCTCGCAATCAAAGAGATTGCGGTCGAGCACGCAGATATCTGCCTGTTTGCCGCACGCGAGCGTGCCGATGCGGTCCTCGGCATGCATGGCGTAGGCGCTGCCATAGGTGTAGGCGCGCAGAGCCTCGGCCATGGTAATGCGCTCCTGGGGGAACCAGCCCTCAGGGTTGGAACCGTCCTCGAGCATGCGGAAGACCGCGCCGTACACCTCCTCCATGGGCTCCAAGCCCACAACGGGGAAGTCACTGCCCAGGTGCACCACGGCTCCGCTGGCAAGCAGGCTATGCAGGGGCCACGAAAGCGCGGCACGCTCGGGACCCACGGCTTCGTCCTTGGCAAGGTCAGCCATATCGAGCAGCATGTGCCACGGCTGCATGCCGGGGCAGACGCCGAGCTCGGCATAACGCGGCATATCCTCGGGTTGAACCGTCTCGTTGTGCTCCATGGAGTGGCGACAATCCCGCTTGCCATGCAAGCGCTCGCCCTCCTCAAAGCAATCGAGCACAAAACGCACCGAGCGATCGCCGATTGCATGGATGCGCGTGTCAACGCCCCATTCCTGCGCCCTCAGGATGGCAGCACGGATGCGCTCCGGCTCCTCCGCGGGCTCACCACAGGTGTCGGGTGCGTTGCTATAGGGTTCAAGCATCCAGGCGGTATGGTCGGAGCACACACCATCAAGGAACTGCTTAAAGCCGTGCCACTCCACCTGCGTACCCGGGAAGGCGTATTTCTCCTTGATCTGCTCGAGCGTCAAGGACTCGTTTTCGAACAGGTCGGTGTACAGGAACACGCGCAGCGGCAAGTCGCCCTTGGCATTAAGACCTGCCAACACCGCATACGGGTTTTCCATGCTCACAAACGTAGGATTGACCATGCCGACCGTAGTGATTCCCAGGGCATTGGCGTGCCGGGCGGTTTTTGCAAACGACGCGTCAACAACCTCGGGCGCTGGGTCGTAGACCTCGTCCATAAAGAAGGCGCCGGCGTTGTTGGAAAACACGCCCGTCAGATTGCCGTCGGCATCCTTAAGGATCTTGCCGCCTGCGGGATCGGGCGTCTGCGAAGTTACTCCCACCTTGTTGATGGCGCAGGTATTGGCACTAAAGGTATGCAAGTCAACCTGCTGCAGAAATACCGGGCGGTCGGAGATGTACTCATCGATCATCGCGGCCGTGGGCATCTCGGGGACATCCCACTGGAACTGGATAATCTGGCAGCCCAGAATCCACTCGTTATCGGGATGGTCGGCCGCAAACGCCACGACACGTTCCATCGCCATCTCAAAACTGGTGCAGTCGATGAGGTTGACGGCAAAATCGGGGTCGGTCATAAACGCGCCCTGGGCAAAATGCGTGTGCGAGTCGATCAGGCCGGGCATGACGAGCTGGTCGCCAAAGTCGCGCACCTCGGTATCGGGACCGATAAACGGTGCCAGGTGAGCATCGTCACCGCAGGCAACGATTTTATCGCCCCGCACGGCAACGCCGCCCTTAAACGGCTCGAGTCCATCGCCGGTAAAGACGGCGTCGCTCTTGATAACTACATCAGCCTTGTCCATGTGAGCCTCCTCAGGCATCTTTGGTTGCAACGCGGACGCACCGCCCGCGTGGGCACTCGGTTGGGAGCGTAGCGCTCCCGCATCGGCGCGTGCCTACAAGCCGTGCTCGGACGTCTGTCCCACGTCCGCGGCTTCGCGCTACACCCATTGATACACAGGGGCAAATCCGCGCCAAGGCCAGGGACCGCAAACGGTCAGTTTAAGCAGGTTTACACGCTTTACCTGCAGGTTTATTGTCTGAGATTATTACCGCTTCATTACGCCCAACGGTGTGGCCGCCCACACAGCAAGACCCGCATGCGAGGAAGAATGAGGCTAGGAACGCCAAAAGGTATCTATAAGGTCATCTCGGTTGGAGGCGCCGCTTTTAACGTAGATGCGATGCAAGTGTGCCTTGACCGTGCCAGGGCTGATGACCAACTCGCTGGCGATGTTTTGGGCGTCGTTGCCCTTCAGCACCAGCGTGAGCACCTCCTGCTCGCGCCGTGACAGCTTATGGGCGTCGGCATAAATCACCACACGCGATGCGAGATCGTCCTCAGAGCTTGCGCTCTCGGCTGCCACGTCCTCATCGGCACGCGGATGACGGGCATACACACGCAGGATATGGCTAAACTGGCAAAAAAGCTGAGCCGCGCATACCACGAGCAGCACGTTTTCGGAGATATTGCGCTCGGACAGATACCACAAAAAGAGGCCGATGACGGGGTTTTGGGAGTCGGGGCGGCAGAACAAGATCATGTAGGTGTCCTCGGCGATCACGCAAAACACAAGAACGAAGGCCACCTTCCAAAAGAGCTTTGAGCGGTCGAGGTCGAGTTTCTCAACACGCGTTGCTCTGTACCGGTAATGCCAGGCGGCATAGGCAAGACATCCTACATTGCCCAGGTCACGCGTGAGCCAAAAGAGATACTGCTGCACCTCTCCGGCAGCGCCGCTGCGAGGCACCAGCAGCAATTGCAAGATTGAAAACGGCACGATAGCGAGTCCGAGCATGCGCGACGTCGGTCTTTTGCGCAAGCGCGCAAACATCCATAGCACCACGCAGGCATAGATGGCAATACCAAGCACGCAGCGCAGCAAGGGGTGCTGCAGCGGCTCGCTAAAGGTAACGGCGTAGTCGTATTTGAGCCGATTGTACTCGTCAAAAAAGATGACCGACATATCGAGCATATAGAGCAAAAAACCCGCCGCGGCCACGAGGCTGTCGCGACGGCGCGTCATGAGCCAAACCACCAATGCCACGGCACTGGTCACCAGAGCCACACCCATGATAATCGTGGTGTAGATATAGAACGCGAAACTCATGCCCGCCTCCCCTGTCTAGATGCTGTGAGGATGTTGACAGATTCTTTGCCGCAAGATTAGACTCACCGATTAAACGTACTGTATCGTTTAGATAAACAAGCTGTGTCTCACCGATGAAAGGAGATGCCATGACACCGATCGCTCCGCTCAAGATGCTCGTCGCGCCCGCCGCCAAGGCCATCACCCGACTCGGTTCTTCCATGACCTACGACAATGTCCCCTGCGCCGTTGAGGCGCGTTCGGACAGCTGCCCCTACCTGGGCCACGTCCCCTACTTTGCACCCAAGCTCGCATCTGATCCCGAGCAGCGTGAGCAGTAATCCAAGATGCATCTAGCACCGCACAACTCGCGGCGCTACTGTTTTGGTGCAAAGCGACCTGTCCCCCTTGCGCCAACGCCGGGATTGTCGATGCTGCGGCCGCGGCGCGATATGAGGCGCGAAACCTCGCCCAGCAACACGCCGATCACCACACCCATGAGGATCGGCAACTTTGACATCTCGGCGGGCGAGCTGTTAAGCGGCACGGTTGTCGCAACAATCGAAAGCACGAGCTCTACCACCGGCACCGCAAGCGCTACCGCAAGCACCTTGCCCTCGAAGGGCGCGCGGAACACACGTGGGCGGTCGTCGTATTTACGCAGGCGCCAAAACGCCGGGAACATCGGGATATAGCTCATGAGCAGAAAGACGACGTTCATCGAGAAGAAGACCCAAAAGACGTCGGAACCTTCGCCCAGCGGAATCTGAAGTAGCAGCACCAAGCTGGCAAAACAACCGTTAATGAGTGCCGAGCCGTTGGGCATGCCGGTCTTCTTGGACACCAGCGCAAAGGGACGCGGCATGTTGCCATGGCGCGCGGCATAGCTCGCCACGTTGTTGACGCCAAAGCTCCAACAGATCATGTTGGCAAACAGCGTTACCAGAAAGGCCACGCCCACGACCATCGCCAGCGGGTGAGCGCGCCCCACCATGGCGGCAACCGCGTCCACAATGCCCGAATCGAGTGAAAGCTGCTCGGTGGGAACCGCGGCTCCAATACCGATGCCACAGATAATGTAGATCGCCGCGATGGCAACGCCACCGGCGATAACCGCCTTGGGGATATCGCGCGATGGGTTCTTCATCGTGCTGGCAAAGGTCGCGACCACCTCAAAGCCCATAAAGTTGAATAGGATGATCGATAGGTACGTCAACGAATTGGTGTCGCCCAGATCTGGAATGAAGGTCTTAAGCGACATATTGTTGGCAAAGCCGTTGTTGCAGGCAAACCAGATGCCGATGATTCCCACCACGGCGGTAATGAGCACCTTGATGACGGCGCCGCCATCCATGACCCAATCGGCCTCGGCCACCGGCTGCATTGCCATGACCGTGACGCCCCACACAAAGGTAAGCTCGATGGCAATTCGGACCCCAAGCGAAAATTCGATGCCCCATACCGCATTGATGACACTGGGGAACATGCAGGCGATACTTGCCACCCACAGTGGAAAGTTGACCCAATAGCACCAGGAGCAGCGTGCACCCCAACGGTCTCCCAAGCCCAGGCGAACCCAGTCGTACAGGCCGCCCTCGGAATCGAACGCCGTACCGAGCTCGGCCACCACCAGGCCATAGGGAAGCAAAAACGTAATGATAAGGAAGATCCACCAGAAGAACTGCACGTTACCCATGGCAGATGCCGGAGCAGCCGCCTCGATGGTAAAGACAACGCAGATAACCGAGAGGATGACCTCGAACAGGGAGAACTTTTTACCTGCCATGGCACGCTTCCCCTACAGCAAAAAGGATGGCATCTGTACCGAAGGCGCAGCCCAAGGTAGGGTTGCAGGCCGCGTCACCGGTGCAGGTGCCATCCCAAAGAGAAGAGAGGATGCAATTGTTGGACCAACGCTCGCGGAACAGGCGCGTGTAGATAACGATACGCTGGTACATAGATACTCCGATCAAAACGGCCGCGATTGCGACCGGAATCTTTTGGCAATTGAAGACGCGTCTGACCTGGGATATTCAAGCGAACAATTGGCCTAACCCGCAATAAATCCCAGATCAGACGCGTACTCAATCAAAGAGGCGGGCACTCCGAAGTGGAGGCAACGGAGTGTCCAAAGAAAAACCCAGCCGACCAAGACATCGAATAAACCGACCATCAATGCCCCGAGATGGTCACGGTGCGATTCACCGACTGTCCGATTGATCGGCTGGGTTTCTGAGGTGCGGCAGATTCCCGTGAAAGAGGAGCGCCGCGTACTTTGGTACGCAAGCGACGAATGAACGGGAAGGTGCCGTGCCTCGGGAAGACAGACAATTACGCGGACGGCTCCTGCTGAGTAATGCAGTGGATGTTGCCGCCACCGAAGACGACCTGCTCGGACTGAACGCCGACGCACTTGTAGACGCCCTCGCCCCAGACCTCGTCGTAGATCTTCTGGAGCGTGTCGACGGCCAGCTGGTCGTTCTCGTCGCCGTACTGCGGGACGATAACGCCGTGGTTGGTCACGAGGTAGTTCATGTAGGAGGCGATCAGCGGCTCGTCGGGGACGCGCGGCTCGGCGTTCTCGTCGGCGTCGATGGTGTCGCAGGAAGCCTGGTCCATGAACAGCGGGTTCACGGGCATGCAGAGCTTGTAGACCTTCATCTTGCGGCCCTTGGCGTCGACGGCGTTGGAGAGGGTCTCGTAGGCAGCGTGGCACTGCTCGTAGAACGGATACTCGGGATCGTCGGTCCAAATGCAGGCCATGACGCCCGGCGCGATGAACGTGGCGACGTCGTCGATGTGGCCGTTGGTCTCCTCGGGGTCGATGCCCTCCTTGACCCAGATGACCTTCTCGACACCCAGGTAATCCTTGAGGTGCTCGTCCATGTAGGCACGAAGCTCCTCGCTCCAGGGCTCAAACTTCTTGCGGTACTTGGGCCAGATGGACTCGGGATCCTCTTCCTCCTCGAGCACCGCAGAGCAGGTGCGGCCCGGGGAGAGCAGGCACTGGTCGGTCACGACAAGGGTGCCCTCGCCGTCAACGGTGATGGAGCCGCCCTCGAGGATCATGTCATCGGGACGATAGCGACGGCAGCCGGAAAGCTCAGCCATCTTAAGGGCGATCTGCTCGTCCTTGTCCCACGGGAAGTACAGGCCGTCGACCAGACCGCCGTAGGCGTTGAAGTGCCAGTGGTTGGCGCGCTTCTCGCCCTTGCCGTTGATGACGTAGGTGGCGGCGGTGTCGCGGAACCAGGCGTCGTCGGTGGTCATCTCGATGACGGTGACGTTCTCGTCGTTCTCGAAGACGGCCTTGCAGTTGGCGTAGTCGACCTGGTTGGCGCACATATAGACCGGGGTGAACTCGGAGATGGCGCGGGCGATGGCGGCATACTGCTTCTGGGCCGGCTTGGCGCCGTGGGCCCAGGTGTCGGTGCGGTGGGGCCAGCCCATCCACACGCGATCCTGCGGGGCGAACTCGGCGGGCATGAAGAAGCCGTCGGCCTTGGGGGTGGACTCGGACTCGGTGATCGTACGCATAAGATTTCCTCCAAATCGAACGATCGCTTGCTGCGGGCGGGTTACCCGCAGCCTAAAACCAAGAGATGGTAGGCGCCCGTTCCCCGGCAAAGGTCGGGGCGCCCGGTGCCGGTTTTCACGGAATCGCACCGGCAAGCGACGACGTAACCAAGTGCGCGGAGACAAAACGCACGAAGGATACGGAAGAGAGATTGGGGTGGGCGGTGGTTACCGGAGCTATCGCTCACACCCACCCCGGGGGAATGGTTAGCAAACCTGTCGCTTGGGCACGCCTCCGAAGAGGCTAGAGTGCCCGGAGTCGGGAGCGACAAGCCCGACGAAGCGCGCGTTGGTACGCGAGGAGGGTTGGGACCCCGAATCCGGGTGCTCTAGTTCTCCTCGGCCTCGGCGGCCTCCTCAGCGAGACGCTGGGCTGCGAGCTCAGGGGTCAGACCCTTGTACTCTTCCTTGCGGCCCTTAGCGCTGACGACGCGGACGACCTCGCCGATGAGCACGAGCACGATGAAGATAACGATCATCGGGAGCTTGTCGCCAATCTCGGCGGCGGAGAACGGCACCAGCGTTGCAACGATGGCCAGGACCAGCTCGATGCAGGGGATGGCCAGCATGACCTTCATCATGGCGCCCTTAAACGGGAACGTGAAGATACGCTCGCGGTTGGGGTCGTTCTTACGAAGGTTGAGGAACGCCGGGAACATCGGGATGTAGGTCAGCAGCAGGAAGACGACGGAGGTGCCGAAGAGCATCCAGAAGACACCGTTGGAGATGGCGTCGATGGGAACGAGCTGCAGGCACAGCACCAGGGAGGCAACGACGGCGTTGACCAGGTTGGCGCCGTTGGGCATGTCGTCATCCGAGATCATCGAGGCGAAGACCTTGGGCATGTTACCGTGCTCGGCAGCGTAGCGAGCAACGGAGTTAACGCCGAAGGACCAAGCGGCCATGTTGGCGAACAGGGTGATCAGGAAGGCGATGCAGATGACCTTAAAGATCATGGAGTCGCCCACCATGGTCTGGACTGCGACGATCATGCCGTAGTCGGGGTCGATGGAATCGGCCGGCACAGCAGCGCCGATGCCAAAGCCAGCGAACAGGTAGATGACGGCGATGGACAGGCCACCGACGATGATGGCCTTGGGGATATCGCGAGCGGGATCGGCCATGTCGTCGGTCATGGTGCAGATGACCTCGAAGCCCATGAAGTTAAAGATGATGATCGACAGGTAGCCGAGAGCGTTGGTGTTGGTGAGCTCGGGCAGGAAGGTGGCAGCGGACATGTCGTTCGCAAAACCGTTCTCCATGGCATACCAAATGCCCAAAGCGCCAACGATAACGGCGACGGCGACCTTGATGATGGCGCCACCGTTAAGGACCCACTCGGAGTCGGCCGCCTTGGAGCGGCCCATGAGGTAGACGATCCACACAAAGGCAAGATCGATACCCATCTTGGCGATCAAGTTGAACTCGACGCCAAAGACCATGCCCAAAATGTCGGGGAACATGGTAGCCAGCGAGGCGATCCACAGCGGGTAGTTGACCCAGTAGTAGTACGAGATGCGGGCGCCCCATTTGTCGCCCAGGCCATCGCGTACCCAGTCGTAAATGCCGCCCTCGCCGTCATAGGTGGTACCGAGCTCGGCGACAACCATGCCGTAGGGAAGCAGGAAGGTCAGGATCAGGAAGATCCACCAGAAGAACTGCTGGTTGCCAATGGCAGCAGCAGGAGCGGCGGCCTCGCAAACGAAGACGACGCAGATGATGGTCGAAATGACCGTCAAGAAGGAAAGCTTTTTCTTTCCGTCGCTCATGATGAGCTCCTTCGCTCAGTCTTGGACAGATCCGAGGCCCTAAGGTATTAAGGCAATTGCTTGGGCCTCGGTGAGCGGGCGACAGGAGACGAGCATCCGCCGCCCGCAAACGTGCTTTTAGAAGCCTTGAGGCTTAGAGCTGCTCGAGAGCCTCGAGAGCGGCGTGGAGCTCAGCCTTGGCGGAGTACTCGACACCCTCGTCGTTGAGCGGGGTGCGCTTGCCCAGGGCGGCAAGGAGAGCACGGATGGAGTGCTTGCGGTTCTCGGCCTCGACCCAGCACAGGGAGCGCTCAGGATCGTCCATGACTTCGTCGACGACCTCCTCGTTGCGGGTGGCCGGCAGGCAGTGCATGAACTTGGAGTTGGGGCCGGCAAAGTTCATCATGTCCATGGTGACCTGATACTTGGGATAGAACACGTCCATGTAGTTCTCGCCCGAGACCTCCTCGTCGTACAGGCCATACCACACGTCGGTGTAGATGAAGTCGGCGCCCTTGATGCACTCGATGTCGTCGGAGATGACGACCGAGCCGCCGGAGACCTTGCAGTTCTCCTCGGCGATGGCCATCATCTGCTTGCCGAACTCGGCGCGCTCCTCGACGGTGCCGACGTGCAGGCCGCCGTCGGGGATCTGGTGGCCCTTAGGTCCAAACTGGACAAACTTCATGCCGACCTTGGAGGCGATGAACATGAGGGAGACGCAGACCTGGGTGGCGTCGCCGATGAAGGCCAGGGTGCAGTCCTCGATCTTCTTGCCCTCGGGGAGGTTCTCGAGCATGGTCATGAGGTCGCCCATCTCCTGCGTGGGGTGGTTGAACTCGGACATGCCGTTGATGACGGGCACAGCGGAGCCCTCGGCGAGGCCGACGACGTCCTTGTGACGGTCAACGCGAGCCATCATGATGTCGAGCAGGTCGCCCATGACGCGAGCGGTGTCGCCCAGGGACTCGTGGCCACCGAGCTGGATGGTACCAGGGCCGTAGAACTGAGCGTGGCCGCCAAGGTCGCACATAGCGGTCTCGAAGGAAAGACGGGTGCGGGTGGAAACCTGCTGGAAGATCATGCCAAGGCTCTTGTTGCGGAGCAGGTGCGGATAATAACCGTCAACCTTGATGGCCTTCTTCATTGCCAGGCCAAGATCCTCAATGGCAAGGATCTGCTCTTTGGTGAAGTCGTTGGTGTCGATGAAATCCTTAGGCAGTGCCATGTCGATTTCCTTTCCGCCGGTCTTGCCGACTATTACTGAGAGGCGCTCGTACATCACGCCTCGTGTTGACAAGACCATCATTCACCCGTATGCAATTTTTACCTAGTTTATTCGGGATTAAAGACCGTTCACGGAGTTACACCCCCTCTAAACCAATATAAACCCGCAGGTCAAGAGTTTACAGGGGGTTTACCATCTAGAACCGCGAACGGTATACGGCTATGCTGTATCTCGGCGCCTAATCCGCAATGAAACGAAGGGTTGAGGCGTCTATATCCCACAAGGTATACAGGGCTCGGCCATAGAATAAATGAGATGGGACGGTGACAGATGAACACCCTGATGTTCTTCTATACCCTAGCGATACTCGTGATCTGTATTGTGACGGCGGTGCTCTCGCTTGCCGCCTATGCCTCATCTCGTCGACGCTTCTTTATCTATGGCAGCGGCGTTTTTATTTGCTATGCCATCGAGATGACCGAGATCTTCTTTTTTGAATACACGTTGCAAAACCAGAGTTTTCCGGCCAGCGACTATTACTCAATTACCATGCCTGTGTTGCGGACCCTCGTGGCAACCGCTTCGCAGGCTTTTATTTGGCTCATTGCCATGGATTTGCTCGACAAGCATTCAAAAAAGCAGTTTGTCATTCCCGTCGCAACGTTCTTGCTGAGCGAGCTGCTGATTATCGTCGCTGTCCCCTACGGCCCCATTCATCAATGGCTCTACTACACGATGCGTCAGGTATTCCTTGTTTTCGTGGGACTATATATCTTTTGGACGGCACGCAAGAGCACACAAGTCGAGCTGAAGGCACGCGTTAACAACCAACGAAAGCACCTGATTATCGGCGCTATTCTGGTCGGTTGCATCGTTGCCGAGGATTTCTACAACATTCTGATTGTCCCCATGAGTCTGGCGCCCTCTTGGCTGCAACTATATCTGTCCGAGCGCAACTTTAGCGAAAACGTCTTTGCCTGCTACTTTGCGATTCTGCTGATCATCTACTCCTACCACGTGCTTTCAATCCGCATGCAGGAGGCGCCCGAGGAAAAGAACGTCAGCGATCTTGATCGACACATCGAAGAGCAGATGCCCTTCTATCGCAACGCCTACAAGCTCTCCAACCGTGAGACCGAAGTTATGCGTCTGGTCGTACTGGGCAAATCGAACCAAGAGATCGCTGACGAGCTATTCCTTGCCGTGGGCACCGTCAAGACCCACATCCACAACATCCTGGTCAAAACCGAGCAGCAAAACCGCACCACGCTCATCCTGCATTTTTGGAAACGTTGAGGTTACGCGGTTTTGCCAAACCGCGTAACGGCTCGACGCTGCAAGCGCCCCTAGGCGGCAATCTGACGTTCAATCGTCGGTCGCGTACCAAAAGTACGCTTCCCTCCTCTTTCACGTCACCTTGCTCACCTAGGGGCGCTTTCGCTGACTTATGCTCAACTTACGATAATTCCGAGCTGAACGAGTTATTCGCTATAACGGGTGGCGATGGCAGCTTGCACCATGCCGGCGCTCATGAGGTAAGTCACCAAGAAGTAGCCGCCGTATGCTGCCAGGAAGATTGCACAGGTGAGGCCCACGGTGCCGGCGATGCTCATATCGCCGAATACGCTCACCAGCTCGATGATCACCTTGAGCGCCACAAAGGAGTGCACCAAGCCCACTGCCAGCGGGAACAGGAAGAACACCGCTTGCTGCGCCATCACCGAATGCCGGATCTGACGGTCGTCACAGCCGATCTGTGCCAGCACACGATAGCTGCGGCTACCGTCGGCCACATTGGAGAGTTGCTGGATCGACAGAATCGCCGCGCACGCAACGACCAATACAAAGCCAATGTAGATGGCCAGATAGCTGATCATGCCGTTCATCTGCGCTGCTTGCGTGTACATCTCGGAACGCGTGATGAAGACTCCCCACGACCCCGGCTCCTTGCCGTCAACGAGCAGATTGTCGAGCAAGGTGTATTTAATGTTCTCGTCTGCCTCGGTCGCATCCATCCCCTGTTTGTAGTTAACGAGCAGATTACTGGAATACGGCTGCAGATTAAGTTGGGACAACAGCTCATCGGCTACGACCACGGTACCGGGATTGCTGCCCATCGCCGAGTTGGCGATGGCCGCCGTGTCCTCGTCCGACTTATCGGTTGCGGGCTTGAGCGTATGCCCGCCCAAGGTTAGGGCATGGCCGCCAGCCATATACTTGGTGTACAGGTCGCCCAGCTCACCGCCCATATCACACGTGAGCAGATACTGGTCGCGGCCAATGCTCACCGGCTCCTCGCCCATCATCTGGCGCAGTTTGTTGTACTGGCTCGCCGGCGTCACATACAGACCCATCGCATCGGCGTTGCTTCCCTCGAGCGCCTTGGGAAGCTTTTCGCCCATGGCCTTGCACATCTCACCCGCCACCACCGAGGGGCCCGAGCCGCCAAGCGGGTAACTCAGATACGAATCGATCTGCACATGCTCACCGGCAACATCGGCGATGTTGACCTTCTTGCCAGTCTCGTCGTTGTTGTCCGCCGACTTGCCCTTAATACCGTCTGCAACGTTATCGGGATCTTTACGATCGCCATGCCATGCAGCGTACAAATCGACCGTTGCATCGGCCAGCACCATGCGATCGGCCTCAGACGGATTGACATACTCCTTGTAGTAGTCGAGCGTTTCGGGCGTGTAATAGACATACGTTTGAGACACGTCAACAGGGTTATAGCGCTCCAGATTCTCGTTCATCACGTTGGCAATCGACATACCGCAGGTCACCGAGGTAATGGCCAAAAACAGAATCATCGCGATGACGCCCATCGAAAAGCACACCGTATTGACCTTGGCCGAAAGCTGACGCACGGTAAACATATTGAGGCCGCGCCAATACACGCTGCGCAGGCTCTGCAACAGCTTGATAAGCATGCCCGAGAGTCCCCAGAACAGGGCAAAGGTGCCCACTGTAACCATAGCGGTCGTAATGCCAAACTGGCTCATGGCCTCTTGCAGCTTGCTGTCCGTCGCGGTTAGCGGGAACCCATCACGTAGCAGGCGGTAATAGGCCACGCCCACAAGCACCACGCCCACGGCAAAGATGGCAATCGCGATCCAGGGGTTGCGTGTCTTGATGCTCTCGTTGCGACGCTCGGCACTCATAAGCTCGATGAGTTTGGTACGACGCACGGCGCGAAGGTTCAGCAGCAGCGTGAGCACAAACATTACGAGCATGCAGGCAAGGGTCAGGTTGAACGCATGCACCGAGAAAAAGAAGTGGAAATTGGCGATTTGTGTCTTAAAGAGTGAGGCCGTAAAGAATGTCATGAGCTGGGAGAGTCCCACACCCAGCACAATGCCGGCAACAAAGGCCACGACCGAAACGATCACGGTCTCGAGCGCCATGATCGTGGCGACGCGCCCGCGCCCCATGCCGAGCACCTGGTACAGGCCAAACTCCTTCTTGCGGCGTTTCATGATGAAGTTATTGGCATACACCATCAAAAAGGCCATGACGCCGGCCAAAAAGTACGTCAGGTAGCCGAGCATGCTGCCCATAACCTGCGCCAAGCCCTTTTCATCGATTCCGGCGATGTCGACCTGCATCGAGATGGTGTTAAAGGCATAGAAGACCGTGACGCCCAGGGTGAGCGTCAAAAGGTAGACGAGGTAGTCGCGGCCGGCGCGGCGGACGTTGCCCCAAGCGAGTTTACAGAGCATCGGAGCCCTCACCGCCCATCATGGCAACGACCTCCATAATGCGGTCGAAGAACTCTCGGCGGTCGGTGTCGCCGCGGCGCAGCTCGGTGAAGATCTTGCCGTCGCGAATAAACAGCACACGACTCGTGTAGCTGGCGGCAAAGCTGTCGTGAGTGACCATGAGTACCGTGGCGCGCAGGCGGCGGTTGAGGGCCTCTAGGCTCTCGAGCAGCAGGCGAGCGCTCTTGGAATCGAGGGCGCCGGTGGGCTCGTCGGCCATGATCATGGTGGGGTCAGTGACGAGCGCGCGAGCCGCGGCAACACGCTGCTGCTGGCCGCCGGACATCTGGTAGGGATACTTGTCGAGCACCTGGCTGATGGACAGGCGCGCGGCCACATCCTGCACGCGGGTCGAGATCTCTGCCGAGTTTGTGCGGGCGATGGTGAGCGGCAGGGCGATGTTCTCGCGTGCCGTGAGCGTATCGAGCAGGTTGGAGTCCTGGAAGATAAAGCCGAGCTCCTCGCGGCGGAACTGCGAAAGCTTAGCCTGCTTCATGCGCGTCACGTCCTGCCCGTTGATGCGGATCGTGCCACTTGTGGCGCTATCGATGGTCGACACGCAGTTGAGCAACGTCGACTTGCCCGAGCCCGAAGCGCCCATGATGCCAACGAATTCACCGCGGTTGACGGTAAAGCTGACGTCGTTGAGCGCGCGGGTCACGTTGCCTAGCGCTCCGTATACCTTTTCGAGATGCGCGACCTCCAGTACCGGGGTCGCCATGTGCGTGGTTTGCATACCGAGTCCTTTCTTGCGATTAGTCTACGGCATCTATAGTCGCAAGAAGACGAGTCGGCTACCATCGATATGGCTTACGCTTGCCTTACCGTTGTGTAAGGTAGGGGTAGCCACCCTGCCACGTGTTGATGCTGAGAGAGGACTCCTGTTGAAGACTGTTCATGTTGCCGCTGGGATCATTCGCAGGGAAGGATCCGACGAGCTGCTGGCCGTGCAGCGCGGCTATGGCGACATGCAGGGACTTTGGGAGTTCCCGGGTGGCAAGCTCATGCGCGGCGAGTCGCCCGAGGCCGCCGTGCGCCGCGAGCTTATGGAAGAGCTGCAGGTAAAAGTCACCAACCTGCGCGATTTCTATACCGTTGAGTACGACTATCCCGACTTTCATCTCTCCATGGAGTGCTACTACTGCTCGCTGGCCGATGAGTCCGGCGAGCCCCAGAAGCACGACCGGCAGCTCGATATCCGCTGGATTCCGCGCACCTCGCTTGCCACCGTTGAGTGGATGCCCGCCGACAAGGGACTCATTGATGCCCTAATTGAGTTGAAGGAAGACCGGCTTGAGGCCAACGGCGTTGCCAACGACGCCGAGGCCACCGCGACCGACGAGCCCGCCACCAAGCCCAAGCGCGCACCTAAGCGCCGTAGCAAAAAGCGCCCCAAACCAGGTCTGCTCGACGGCATCGACACCTCGGACCTTTCCGCCGACGAGCGTGAACTCGTGCGCCGTCGCGCCGCTATAAAAAAGTCCATGAAGGGCAACAAGCGTGCAAACACCAAGCCCGAGCTGCTCGTTCGCCAGCGCTTGCGCGCAGCGGGCCTTACGGGCTATCGCTTGGAATGGAAGGTTCCCGGCAAGCCCGACATCGCCTTTCCTGGGCGCAAGATCGCTATCTTCGTCAACGGTTGCTTTTGGCATCGCTGCCCCAAGTGCAATCCCAGCCAGCCCAAGCGCAATGTTGAGTTTTGGGAGGCAAAGTTCCGTCGCAACGTCGAGCGCGACCGTGCCGCCGTGGCAGCGCTCACCGAAATGGGCTGGACGCCCATAACCATCTGGGAATGCGAACTCAAAAAGGACCGCATCGACGCCACAATGGAAAAGGTCATCGAGCAGGTGCGTGCCGCGGCGCCGCAACGCTAACAGCGAGCATTCACACGCTCCGCACGTCCGCGCCACGTCTACGCCACAAACCTTAGAAAGCGCTTAAGTCCAAAACCTTTCAAGAGTGTTATGCAATAGCTTTGACCTGCGGTTTCATGGTTACATCAAACCTGATTAAGCCTTTCTT
>CABQHR010000004.1 GCA_902463875.1 uncultured Collinsella sp. | reverse complement strand
GTCCTGCGGGGTGTCCGCGAAGGTCAGCCCTCAGATCCTGCTACGACTACGTCCTCGGATTGTGGGGCTGATGAAGGATGTGGCTGTGGGGGTGCCTTGTCCCGGGCGCTGTTTCGCGGCGTAGCCGCGAAAGGCGCGTCACTTTGGGTATGGAGGGGGGCTTGGTTGTTGCTGCCCTCTATGCTCTTACTGTTTCGGTGGCTTTGAGACCTCAGTGAAACTCGCCATTTGCCAATTTTTGTACTATTTAGGTCATTACTATCTGCCAATTTTTGTACTATTACTTGTAATTCTATCTGCCAATTTTTGTCATTTAGGGGTTTTAATGCTACGCCGCAAGGTTACTGATAGGCTTTTGAGCTGGAAGAATAACTCCAATAAGGCGTTGCTTGTTACTGGCGCACGTCAGATTGGCAAGAGTTATGCGATTCGCGCGTTTGGAAAAGGCAACTACGCTTCGTATTTTGAGGTCAATTTGCTACTCGATGCCGAGGCAAGGGATGTGCTAATTGACGCTAAGAACGCCGTTGACTTTATCAACCGTGTAGCCCTTCTTGCGGACGCGCCGCTTGTTGAGGGGGATACGCTTGTCTTTGTCGATGAGATTCAGGAGTATCCGCAGATTGTCACACTTATGAAGGCGTTGGTCGAAGACGGGCGCTTTAGCTATGCATTCTCGGGGTCTATGCTTGGGACCGAGTTTAAGGGGATATCTTCTTTTCCGGTGGGGTATGTCGAGCACGTTGTTATGCGACCGATGGATTTTGAAGAGTTTTGTTGGGCAAATGGCGTCAGCGAGAATGTGCTTGCAGACATTCGCAACTGCCTTGTCGAGAGACATCCCGTCGAAAACTACATTCATGAGGCAATGCTCAAAAACTATAGAGCTTATATCGTTTGCGGTGGCATGCCGGAGGTCGTTCAGAACTATATCGATTCGGGTTATTCGCTCGTGAGAACGCGTGAGCTTCAAATTCAGCTGGTCGATCAGTACAAAAGCGATATCTCTAAATATGCATCGACTCGAGCGTTTAACGTTCGCTCGATTTTCGAACAAATTCCCGTTCAGCTTGAAGCGGAGTCCCATCGCTTTGTTGTTTCGTCTCTGGGCGAGGGAGCGCGCCTTAAAAAATATGAGCAGGATTTCCTATGGCTGGTGAGCGCGGGCGTTGGATTGATGGTCGCCCAGGTAACGGAGCCTCGGAGCCCCCTCAAGAGGACGGAGAAGGCGACAGCCTTCAAGCTGTACGAGTCCGATACGGGTATGCTCGCATCGCGGTATCCCGGCAGCACGGCACGAGCTGTCTATCTTGATATGAAAACTCCCAACCTCGGCGGTCTCTACGAGAACGTGGTCGCTCAGGAGCTTGTCGCCCTTGGGGCTGATGCATGGTACTACCAGACGCGTGAGGTCGGTGAAGTTGACTTTGTGATCGAAGGCGCCCGCGGGCATGTTGTCCCGATCGAGGTCAAATCGGGCAAGAAAGTTCGAGCGCATGCGGCTCTCGATCGCCTAATGAGTGTAGACGAGTACAAAATTCCCGAGGCTGTTGTGCTAAGCCACGAGAATCTCGGCAAAGAGGGCAAGATCCTGTACGTCCCTATCTATATGACATTCTGTCTCGATGAGTTTATAGAAAAGGACGACCCCGACAACGATTTCTCGTTTGCACCCATATCTCTCTAGGCTATCTGAGTCCGCAATCCAGCCCTTGCTGTTTCGCGGCTATGCCGCGAAAGGCGCGTCACTTTGCGAAAGGGCTGGGGTCGCTGCTGTATGCGTCTCCAGCCCTCTGATTGCTACTTTGGGTCCCGCGATGGGGTGTTGTTGGTGTTGCTAGTTCGGCTTACCTTGTCTCGCCGGTTTCGGTGCGTAGGCGGTGGCCGTGGACCAGGTCGCTGATGGCCGGCCAAGGAATTTGGCGATCGACCCAAAATTGCAGCTGAACCAGATAGCGCTCGGTGGCGCGGGTGAGGGCGGCAAACTGCTCGTGGGTTTCGACCTGGGCGTAGAGGTCGCGGCTGTGGGCTAGGATGGCTGTGGTGTCGTCCATTTTGCCGGTGACGTCGAAGGCGCCCGAGAACCAGTCGCACAGGCGCGCGGCACTGTTGTTGATCGTTGTGAGGTCGGCGGTGCCGTCGTTGGCGTTTTCGTTAGCCTGGGCTCGCAGGAGGGAGAGGGCGTCGGTGGCGTTCATGCAGTAGCCGACGGTGAAGTTCCAGACGGCGAATTCGCGGCCGGTGTCGAGTTTGCGGCGACGCATCAGGTCGATATCGCGGGGTTCCTCGAGCATCATTTGGTCGGCGAGGGCTTCAAGCGAAGTGGTGTACTCGGCAAGGTCGAGTGTGAGCAGGGTGTCGATATCCATCATCTTTAGGCCTCCGCTTCGATCTCGACGATTTCGTTTTTGATGCACATGCCCTGGTTGTCCCAGACGTTACGGCAGACGGCGGCAAAGCGCTTACGGTCGGCCTCGCAGATGCGGGCAAACATGTTGCAGGTTCCAAAGGGCTCGCAAATATCAAAGAAGATGCAGATCGAGGACCAGCCACCGTACCAGCTCACCGCGCCCGCCGGCTCGTTAAAGACGGGATTCTCGATGTGCTCGTAGTTGGCGATGGGGCCCGATACGGGATAGGTCACCTCGGAATCGCAGATCTTGGCCGAGAAGATGCGCGACTCGACCGGACAGGACGATTCGAACAGACTGCATGTCTCGGGTGCCTCGTCCCAGAGCATGTCGGCGAGAAACGTCTCGTCATTCAGCGTGATCTTGAGCATTTTTGTCATGGTAAGGACCTCCTCAATCCGTCGCTCAAGGGGCTCGCTGGCGGATAAGGGAGAAGACAGCCACGGGGTCGCCGAACCCAAACTTCACGACAGATACCTGTCGCCCCAGCCCGTGCTGTACTCGGCTAAAGTATCATGCCGCAGGCAGGGAAGCAATATCCCAGTTTTGTTTTTGGACGCTTGATCAAACCCGCTTGGTCAAAATGCAGTTTGCTCTCAGTCGCTTGCCGAAGGGTGGGCCGCGATTGATTATTCCTATTGCTGGATGAAAAGCCCCATGTTTTTGCAGGGGTGCATACTCGTCTTATAAGTGCATAGAATCTCGTATAGTGCGAGTAAGATTTTGCGCTGTCCGTTTTGTGTTTAGCAAAGATATAGTTTGCATAATCCGGTCTAATCCCTGCTCTATTTAAATAAAGTTGCACGTAAAAGGCGTAGATATGCGTGAGCTGGGTTTCTTTACGCTGAGCGGGTAAAAACGACCGTTCACCGTTCAACTGTTTTCAAAATGAATAAAATGAGGGATAACAGGAATATAAACCTTAATAAACTCGCGTATCGCACGGACGCGGGTTATTAATGGGTTGTAGGCCTTTTACAGAAAGGAATCCAGCAATGTCTAAGCCTCTTGGTAAGCCCGATCGTATTGTCGTCGCCCTCGGCGGCAACGCCCTCGGCAACAACCCCGTCGAGCAGATCGAGGCCGTGAGCAACACCGCTCACGCTCTCCTCGGTCTCATCGAGCAGGGCAACGAGATCATCATCACCCACGGCAACGGCCCGCAGGTCGGCATGATCCAGAACGCCTTCGCCGCCGCCCACGACGCCATCGGCACCCCCGAGATGCCGCTGCCCGAGTGCGGCGCCATGTCCCAGGGCTACATCGGCTACCACCTGCAGCAGGGCATCGGCCGCGAGATGCACAAGCGCTACAAGCGCTGGCACGCCGCAACCGTCGTCACCCAGATCGAGTGCGACCCGGACGATCCCGCGTTCAAGAACCCGACCAAGCCGATCGGCCCCTTCTACACCGAGGAGCAGGCCAAGGAGTTCATGGCCGAGGATCCCTCCAAGGTCTTCGTCGAGGATTCCGGCCGCGGCTGGCGTCGCGTCGTCGCCTCCCCCGATCCCAAGAAGATCGTCGAGGCCGACTCCATCCTCAACCTGCTCGACAACGAGTTCATCGTCATCGCCTGCGGTGGCGGCGGCATCCCCGTCGTCCGCGACTACGAGAACAAGGGTTGCTACAAGGGCGTTCCCGCCGTTATCGACAAGGACCTGGGCGGCGAGCTGCTGGCCGAGGACTGCGACGCCGACGTCCTGTTCCTGCTGACCGCCGTTGAGCATGTCGCCATCAACTTTGGCAAGCCCAACCAGGAGGAGCTCGAGGACATCACCGCCGACGAGGCCGAGCGCCTGGCCGACGAGGGTCAGTTCGGCAAGGGTTCCATGGAGCCCAAGGTCCGCGCCGCCATCAAGTTCGCCCGCTCCCGCAAGGGCCGCACCTGCATCATCGGCGCCCTGGACAAGGCCGCCGAGACCATGGCCGGCCTCTCCGGCACCCGCATCCACGAGTAGTCTCTACTCTGTTGCCTCTCTCGTGGGCGCCAGGCAAAGCGCCCACAAACTAGCCTCTCTTCATGAGCCCCGCGGTCCGCTCCGACTGCGGGGCTTTTGCTATTCACCGAGTCCCCGATGGGGCCTTCAAATCATGAGGGTGGATAATTTCCCACTTTGGGCCTGAAGACAGGCCAAAAACGGGAGATTATCCACTCTCATTCTGTGGGTAGTCGTTGGGGACGATCTTAAACGACTACTCATTTAAGTCTGTCCCCAATGACTGCGGAAAGCGCACCTCACACCGACGCATTGCCTTCGGGCCCTCTCTCCGCGCTCCCTATAAGTTCAGCTGGACTCCCCGCAACCTGTTCCGCGTTGGCGGAACGAGCACGACGTGGAGTGTCATTCTTTACCGCGTTAGACTAGACGCAGGGAAAGGAGGAGGACATGGATGCTCGCGTCAAGCAGCTTGTAAATATGATCGAGGACGGCCAGCCTGTCGCTGTCGCGGTGCTTGCCAAGCGTCTCGAGGTAAGCGAGCGCGCCGTGAGAAACTATATCCATCGCGCAAACGACAAGCTTGCGGGGGTTGCACGCATCGTTGGCAGCAAAGGGCAATATCGTATCGATGTTGCACATGCAGATGAGCTTGCTCGCTTGCTAGACGGTGCGGCTCTGGCCCATCCGGGCATTCCTGATACGCGCGACGGCCGTGTGTCCTTCCTTCTTAACGACCTTCTCATGCGGTCCCAGTGGGTGACGATTGAGGAGTATGCGGATCTGCTCTATGTTTCGGCGCGAACTCTGTCCAATGACATGCGTCTGGTAGAGCAGAAACTCGCCCAATTTGACTTGACGCTCGAAAAGCGCCCTCGCTACGGAATCCGCGTTGCGGGTGGGGAGTCGCAACGGCGTCTGTGTCTGGCCTCGCTGGTGAGGCCCGTGTTGCCCGACACCGACGATGCAGAGCTCGCCGAGCGCCTGCGGGTCATCGCCGCATGTGTGGACGATGCCCTGACTGCCTCGCCCGTCACGGTGAGCTCGCTGGCATCCCGCAATCTCATCATGCATCTTTACATCGCTCTTGGCCGCATCGAGCAGGGCTGCTATGTCCCGGCTGCAGAATCGGACGTTTTAAAGCTGGAGGGAACGCGCGAATACGCTGCGGCTTTCCAGATTGCCGCAAACATCAAGGACGCCCTGGGCGTGAGCATGCCCCGAGAAGAGGTTGCCTTTATCGCAATCCATTTGCTTGGCAGAGGCACGGGCGTGCCCGAGAAGGGCTCGGCCGTTATCTCGGACGAGATGTGGGAGATCGCTTCCGAGATGGTATGTGCGGTCAACGATGAGTTTAGGTTTGACTTTAGCAGCGATCTTGAACTTCGCATGAACCTTGCTCGGCATATTGGCCCTCTGGGCTATCGCCTTGAATATCACATGCATATGGATAACCCCATGCTGTCCGATATCAAGACGAGGTTTCCGTTGGCCTATTCGATGGCGGCCGGCACCTCGCAGGTACTCGAGCGTCATTTTGGCAGCCAGCCCTCTGATGAGGAGCTCGGCTACATCGCCATGGCATTTGCCCTGGCCCTCGAGCAGCAAGCCGACCAGCCGCGTCGCAAACGCATCCTGATCGTGTGCGCCTCGGGAGCGGGAAGCGCCCGTATGCTCGAGCACCAGTACCGCAAGCAGTTTGGCATGTATATCGATTCGATTGAGACATGCGATGTCGCCCGCGTGGGAACGTTCGATTTTTCGCATATCGACTACGTGTTCACAACGGTGCCGCTCAACGTCAAGTTGCCCGTGCCCGTCCGCGAGGCCGATTTCTTCTTGGAGACGAGCGATGTCAACGCTATCCGCAAGGTGCTGAGCGACGACACTGCGCAATCGAACTCCCTGAGCTCTTTCTTTAGCCGTGCCCTGTTCTTCAACCGCGTTGAGGCGTCGTCGAAGCAGGCCGTTCTCCGATATCTCTCCGAGCGCGCCGTCGAGAGCGGCCGTGTCGATCCCCAGTTTGCCCAAGAGGTCGCCGAGCGCGAGAGCGCGAGTGCTACCTCGTTTGGCAACGGGGTGGCTATGCCCCATGGGATGCATCCTTTGAGCGCCGATGCCTTTGTTACCGTGGGCCTGCTCGAACATCCCATTCTTTGGGATGAATACGGCCATGAGGTCGATATCGTCTTTATGGTGTCGTTTGCCCGGTCGGGCGGCGATGAGGCGCGGATCTTGAGCTCGCTGCTCGCTGAGATCTTTATGGATCGCCAGGGGGTCGAGCGCTTACGCGAGCGCCGGTCTTGGCATGAGCTGATGGCGCTTGTGCAAGCGCATACGGCTTAAGGCTTCTTTTGTCGACAACCCTGCCTGCCTGCAATAAACCTCGAGGATTGCGGGTGGGAGATAGGCGTTTCGAATATTCAAGTACAAACCAAACATCACGGGAGAGGAGACCGTTATGGACGATCAGGGAACCGAGATGGTTTCGTTTCAGCTGGTCGCTGCAGCGGGAGAGGCGCGCAGCCTTGCCTTCGAAGCCCTTGAAAAGGCAAAGGCGGGGGATTTTGACGCTGCCGCCAAACTCATGAAGCAGTCAAAGGATGCGGGAATCAAAGCTCACCACATCCAAACGCAGCTGCTTTCGACCGAGGCGGCGGGCGAGCATCTGTCGGTGGATGTGTTGCTGGTCCATGCTCAGGACCACCTCATGTGCTCCATGCTTGCCCAGGAGCTCGTGCAGGAGCTGATCTGCCTGTATGAGCGCACTGCAGCCAAGAACGCCTAACGGCGTGCGGCGACTATCCAACCAATCAATGCGAAGGGAATCCCTTATGAAGATCCTTCTTGTTTGCGCAGCTGGCCTGTCTACAAGCATTCTGATGAAGAAACTCGAGAAATACGCGGAGCAAAATGACATCGAGCTCGATATCGATGCGGTGGGTATCGGCGAGTATCAGGAGACCTGCGCCGATTATGACGTGCTGCTCTTGGGGCCGCAGGTGTCCTACCAGCTCAGCACCGTCAAGCAGGGGAGCGGTAAGCCGACCGCGGTCATCCCCGCACAGGACTACGGCATGGGCAACGCCGCCAACGTGCTGGCACTCGCCCAGTCGCTGTTGGGTTAGGAGGCGACCATGGAAAAGTTCATGACCCTGCTTCAGGAAAAACTGACCCCTATTGCCAATTTCTGCGGCACCGAGCGCCACTTTGCCTCCATGCAAAAGGGCTTTATGAGCGCGATCAGCTTCATCTTGGTCTCTGCCGTCTTTATGATCATCGCCAACCCGCCGGTCACGGCCGACCTGGTGGCGCAGGGCGGGTTCTGGTCCGTCTTTGGCCCTTGGCTCAATTTTGCCACGGCCAATAAGCTCACGCTGCTCATCCCCTTCAACATGACGATGGGCATACTGTCGGTGATCGTGACGTTCGCAATCGCCTATAACCTGGCGGGCACCTACAAGATGCCCAAGCTTAACGCCGGCATGACCTCGCTGGTGATGTTCCTGATCGCCGCGGCTCCGTCGTCCTACTACCAGCTTGCCGACGAGTCCGTGCTCCAGGCGGTCCCCTGCACCTATCTGGGTGCGCAGGGCCTGTTTACCGCCATCATCGTTGCCCTGGTCTCCGTCGAGGTCACGCGCTTCTGCCAGACCAAGGGCATCACCATCAAGATGCCCGATGGCGTGCCACCGTTTTTGTCCGAAACCTTTGGCGCCATCGTGCCTATGCTCGCCAACATCCTCATCTTCTTTGGTGGCAACCTGCTGATCCAGATGATCGATCCCACGCTGTCCATCCCCTCGGTTATCGAGAAGCTGCTCGCTGCCCCGCTTTCTGTCGCAGTTGACTCTGTGCCCGGCGCACTGCTTATCTGCTTCATGACGCTGCTGTTTTGGTGCTTTGGCGTCCACGGCAACATGATCGTGATGCCCATCACCGCCCCGGTCACGCTTGCCGCCTTTGCTGCCAACGCCTCGCTCTACGCTGCTGGGCAGCCGCTTGAGTTCCACCCGGTACTCATGTCGATGGTCATCAACCTCATCGGCGGCACGGGCAATACGTTCTCTTTTGTGGCGCTCTGCGCGTTTAGGGCAAAGTCGCAGCAGCTCAAGGCATTTGGCAAGGCATCGATCGTGCCGAGCTTCTTCCGCATCTCCGAGCCCGCGATCTTTGGCGCACCCATCATCTTCAACCCGATCCTCATGATTCCGTTTGTGCTGGGCGGCATGATTTCGGCCCTGCTGTATTGGGGTGCAATCTCACTGGGTCTTGTCTCTAACTTCTACATCTTGGTGAGCGGCACGTTCCCCATCTTCGTTCAGGGCTTTATCCAGTGCCTCGACCCGCGCATCTGGGTATTTACGATCGTTTTGATCGTGGTCATGGCTGTGGTCTGGTACCCGTTCTTTAAGGTATACGATAACCAGCTCCTGGCACAGGAGCAGGAGAACGCCGCGGCAGCTTCTGCCGAGGATGCTGAGTAACATGGGTTACTTTGACAGAGCGTCTGCTGCCGGTATGCCCGAGGGCTTTTTGTGGGGCGGCGCACTCGCTGCCAACCAGGCCGAAGGGGGCTGGAACGAGGGCGGCCGCGGTATGTCGCACTCCGACCTGATTCCACAGGGTCCCGACCGCTGGGATGTGATGTTTGGCAGACAAAAGCCCGTGGACGATCCGGACGGATTGTATCCGTGCCGTTGGGGCAACGACTTCTTCCATCATTGGCGCGAGGACGTCGAGCTCTTTGCCGAGATGGGCTTTAAGTGCCTGCGTCTTTCAATTTGTTGGAGCCGTATTTTTCCCACAGGGATGGAGGCCGAGCCCAACGGTGAGGGCTTGGAGTTTTACCGTCAGGTATTCGAGGCGCTGCGCGAGCATGGAATCGAGCCGCTCGTGACGCTGACGCACTACGACTATCCGTTGGCTCTGGTCGAGCGCTATGGTGGCTGGCAAAGCCGAGAGATGATCGAGCGGTATGCGCACTACGTCGAGACCGTCGGACGTGCGTACCAGGGCCTCGTGCGTTATTGGCTCACCTTCAACGAGATCAACAGCGTGGCGCTGTCCTATCTCAACGCGGGCGTCACGCTCGAGGATGAGCGTGACCGTGCAGCCGTGACCGCGGCGTTCTCGCACCATATGTTTGTGGCGAGCGCTCGCGCTGTCGAGATCCTGCACAAGATCGATCCCGCAAACAAGGTGGGTTGCATGATCGCTGCCGGTGCGACCTATCCGTACCGTTGTGCGCCCGAGGACGTATGGCTTGCGTATGAGGAGGACCGCGGCCGCTACTTCTACACTGACGTGATGGCTGCGGGCGCCTATCCTACTTGGAAGCTGCGTGCGCTCGAGAAAGAGGGTGTTCACGTGCCCTTTGAGCCGGGCGATACGGAGTATCTGGCCGAGCATACCGTCGACTTCATCTCGTTCTCGTACTATTGCTCGCGCTTGGTGTGCGCCGATGACCAGGTGATCGCTGAGAAGGCGGAGGGCAACGTGTTCCCGACGCTGCGCAATCCGTACCTCAAGGATAAAGAGACTGCCTGGAAATGGCAGATCGATGCGCTGGGTTTGCGCGTGACGCTTGCCGGCTACCACGATCGTTACCATCTTCCGCTCTTTATCGCTGAGAACGGTGTGGGCGGACTCGATGCGCTGGAAGACGGCAAAGTCCACGATGCGTATCATATTGATTACCTGCGCAGGCATATTCTTGCGCTACGCGATGCAATTGTCGAGGACGGTGTTGACCTGATGGGATACACGCCGTGGGGCTGTATCGATCTGGTATCGGCCTCGACGGGGCAGATGAAGAAGCGCTATGGCTTTGTTTATGTCGATGCCGATGATGCGGGCAAAGGCACGTTCGATCGCTACCGAAAGGACAGCTTCTGCTGGTATCAAAAGGTCATTGCATCAAATGGCGAGGACTTGAGTTAACCCTTGCAAGCCTGCTGCCCCCGCGGCCCGTTTCGGCCGCGGGGGCTTTTGCTATTGAGGCGGCTGTTCATGAGGAGCATTACAGGCTGCGGAAACCCGGCACTTGGGGACGTTCCTTTCCTGCCGGCAGCTTGGGACAGTCCTTAAAGGCCGCATCGATCAACTGCGGAAAGCACATCCCAGAATGAGCGTCCAACATGGGGTGCGGTTTCCCTTGAGGCCCTCAATCGGAAAATGCATCCCGGATTTTTGTCGAAAAGCGGTCCCTAGTTTCCCAAACGGGCCGCTAACGGAAAGCGCATCCCGCTATTGGGCCCCAAAGCAGGATGCGCTTTCCGTGCTGGCAGTTCCAAGCAGTTCGGGATGGCCCTTTTCGTTTGCTCTCGGCCGGCGTCCGTAAGACTGTCCCCGACGACCACTCATTTAAGTCTGTCTCCAATGAGTGCCCAATGACTAGTAGTAGGCCCACATGGCTTCGACTTCGTTGAGGACCTCTACGACGCCCCAGCGTCGGGCGCTGCGGCTGGCCGAGTTGGGATCGAAGACTTCAATCTGGTCGGCGTCGTCAATACCGTAAAGTACAATGTAGTGGCCCACGTTGGTAAAGGTGCCCGGCCGAACGGCGGCGATGACGGGCGCTCCCGAACGCAGCGCCTGAGTCATCGAGTCGCGATCGTTATGAAGCTCCGTTCCGTTAAGTCCCAACTGCCACGCACCGCTCGTCATAAACGACCATTCGGTTGCACCGGTGGGGGCGTAATTGCCTGCCTCGGAAAGCGCGCACATATCGACGGGAGTCATATCGGTGCGTCCCGTCTTAAAGATATAGACCATGGTGAGGCACGTAGGCCCGCAAGCATTTTGGCGGATGGTACCGCCGGCGTAAGGCAGCTCCGACCATGCAGGGTCGATCTGATAGATATGGGGCATCGTGCCGGCTTGCCATTGCGAGCGCGGGGTCGAAAAGGCGAAAGAATAACCGGGCGCGACGGGGGCCTTGAGCAGCTTGTCCTCGGCGGTGGGCTCGAGACCGGCTGATCCGTGGGAGATACACGAGCCTAAAAATAAAAAGAGCAGGCACGCGACGATGGAGCAAAGCGCGATGCGTGCGCGGCGGAAGGGTAGAGCGGGAGCGCCGGAGCCGGCTCGAGATGCCGGGCGAGAGCTCAGGCCACTGCGTCCGTTCTGCGGGCGCGAAAAAGAACGGCGGACAAAGATGCCGGGCTGGGGGCGACCGTTGCGACGCAGTTGCGGCACATCGGTCTGGCGCTGGCGCGTGCCCGTGAAAGAGCGCGTGCTTTGGCGTTGATCGGTACTGCGACTGCGCCGTTCGGTTTTAGCGTTGGATCTGCTCGAAGCGACGGCACCGTCGCGTCTGCGAGTCGCAGCGGTACTAGCCTGCCCTCGAGTCTCAGAACCGCTGGTGTTTTGCCGAGGCGTAGGGCGGGGCTGCCGTTGCGAGCTGCTTGGATACTGCGGGCTGGCGGCGGTGGAAGAAGACGAGCTTCCGGGCGTCGGCGTAGCGCGACCGGCAAGGCGAACGCTCTGTCGCCGTTGATCGCCGTCGTTAAAACCATATGCCATTTAAACCGCCTTGCCTCATGTATAACCTGTCTATCCTACAAAAAAGATGTACAACAAATGCGTGCGCGCGCCAAAAGCTCGGTAAACGGCACGAACGGGGGCGAGTTTGGCGCTATAAAGCGACACCCTCCTCGAGCTAAGAGAAAGGGGCTCTTTGGGCCCCTTTCAAAAGATGTGATTTGTGGTGCGCCCGCCGATTACAAAACGAGCATCAGCACGGTGACAAACGAAACGGTAATCACGGTAAGCAGGACCATGTATTTGGCGGCCGTCTTGATGTAGGTCGCGTAGCTTACCTGGGCAAGCTCGAGGCCAGCCATGATGGACCCGCATGTGGGAGTGATCATCGCTACAACGCCGTGTGTGGCGAGGTAGATTGCGACCATGGCTTCGGGGGCAAAGCCTAAGGATGCCGCCAACGGTCCCATGATAGGCATCGAGACGGTTGCCATGCCCGTACTCGAGGGGATGAGGAAAGACAGGGCAAAGTAGAGCGCATAGGAGAGCGGGGCAAAGACTGTGGCGGATACGCCGGCGAGCGCGTTGGCGGCGTTGGTGAGGATCCACACATCGAGTCCGGTGATGGACATGAGCACGGAGACGCCGCGGGCGACGGCGACGACGAGCGCGACAGAAACAAGGTCGGCGCAGCCGTGCAGGATGGTGTCGACGAGTTCTTTCTCCTGCATACCGGCAACCTTGCCGATAATAATTGTCATGGTGAAGAACCAGATGCCGCATTCGGTAAAGTACCACTGACCAAGTGGCAGGCCAGTCAAAAGTGCGCTCCATGCGGTGCTGAGGTCATCGCCCTTGGCGCCGATATCAAATAGGCCAACTCCGAATGTCTGCCACGGAATAAAGCCGATGATCATGACGACAAACGTGAGGGCGAAGAGAACAAGGACGCGCTTTTGAATTTTGGAAAGCTCGACGTGCGCGTCCTCGGCGGAATCGCCGTCCTTGTCGCCGTAGAGACGCTCGGCGGTCTCCCATTCCTCGGGGGTGAGCGATGAGGCGGCGCGGTCGGTGCGGACGCGCTTGGCATACCGCATGACAAAAATGATGCCCGAAATCTCGGCGATGGCGAACATAACCAGACCGATGCCGATCATGAGTCCCTGGTCATAGGGGATGCCGGCTGCCTTGAGAGCATCAAGCGCGAGTCCGGTCGAAAACGGGTTGACCGTCGATCCCAAAACGCCAAGGCCGCAGCCCATGAGAACTACCATGCATCCAACGAGCGGATCCCAACCCATGGCAAACGTGACCGATGCCAGGAGCAGGTAGAAGGGGACGGATTCCTCGAGCATGCCGTACGTGGATCCGCAGATGCCAAAGGCGAGCATGAGAACAGGAACGAGCAATAGATCATTACCGCCTAGTTTACGGACGAGCACGGCGATGCCGGTGTCGAGCGCGCCCGTTTTTTGGACTACGCCCAGGAAACCGCCAAGCACAAGAATGAACACGCAGACCTGCATGGCGCTCTCAAAGCCCAAGAAGGGAGAAGCCATAAAGTTGCCAAGCGTTGCGGCCTGCACGTCAGGGCTAAATGACGAGACGACCCACGAGGCGATGGCCACGAGCAACAGGCAGCCAAAGAGAATGGTAAAAGATGAGGGCATCTGGCGTGGCTTACGTTCTTTGCCAGATGCGGCAGCCTTATCCGACATACAAAGCTCCTTCACGGAAAGCCCTGCCTCCGCCATGGGAGACGGGGCTCTCGTTAATCAATAAGGTCTTGACTCTGTTGTCGACTTGAAAGCTGCACCCTTCAAGTCGGGGAAGTAATGCGTTTAATAAAGCGTGCATCACATATCAATAATACCATCCGGTGAGTATGTGAGGACATCTATGGTGGCATGTATTCCGCAAACGAGCCGACCTATCGGTAAACGTACAATGTGATATACGTTGTCGCATATAGATGCGGGTATTTTTAAGGACTGGTCCCTAGTGATCCATTTTCTGTTGGTCTGGTGGCCCCTGCTGTTTTGGTTCGCGGCGACTGCACGTCGCTTAGACGATAGGGGGAGCAATAAAACGGGATGAAGAATAGGCCTTCATCCCGTTGAGCCACGTGTTCTGGAAGCAGTTTAAGCTCCTACAACACGTTTACGACAGGAACGTCGTTAACCAACTTGAAGAGCTGGTCCTTTTCGCCCTTGAGGAAGTGTCCGATGTTGTTGCACGGGAAGATCATGAGGTCGCGTAGCGACGAAGACGAATAGAACGCAGAGTGCGGCGTGATAATCACGTTGTCGCGGCCAACGAGCGGGTGGTTTGCCAGGTCGGGCGTCTCGTCATACAGAACATCGGCGCCAAACGCGCGAATCTGGCCAGAATCGAGAGCTTCGATAAGAGCGGGTTCGTCCATGCAGAGGCCACGGCCCAGGTTAATGACGATGGGCTTTTTCTTCATCTTGGCGAACTTCTCGGCGTCAAAGTAATGATAGTTCGTCTCGTTAAGATTCATATGATTGATAATGATGTCGGCCTCGGCCAAAACCTCGTCGATCTCGGCCTGCTCGACACCGTTTTGCCCAAAAAGGTTCTGGTCGATAAAGGGGTCGTTGGAGATGATGCGCTTGACAAGGCCCTTGGCTTTACGGGCGGTGCACTTGCCGATTTTGCCAAAACCAAAGATGCCGAGGGTCTGGTCTTCAAGACGAGGCACCTCGGGAGCCGCGGCGTAATCCCAACGGTGCTCCTGCTCAATCTGACCGATGTAGAACTTGAAGTTCTTGTTGAGCGCGTACATATAGGCGATGGCGCTTTCGGAGACATCCCAGGTGCAGTATTCGCCGACGGGGCAGACGCCCACGCCGCGCGCAGTTGCCTCGTCCATGTCTACGTTGTCATAGCCGGTGGCGTTGATGGCGATGACCTTGAGGTTGGGAGCGTGCTCGAACGCTTCCTTGTCCACCTTGATGAAGGCAGTGAGCAGAGCGTCGGCATCGGCAAGATGCTCGTAGAACTCCTCGCGTGCCTCATCGGTATACGCGTAAACCTCAACATCGATATCCTCACCCAGATGAGATTTGAGGGTCTCGGTTTCGAGGTCGTGCTGGGGCATCATGCTCTCGGCATAATCGCTGATCAAGATCTTCATGGGTGCTTCCTTTCCCCTTTGAGGGGCTTGTGGGTAAAAAGGGGCGCCGCAGCGCCGGAATCCAGCGGAGCGGCGCCCCATGAGAGGCTCGGACAAATACTGTCCAGGCGAAACGTTCGGACTACGGACGCTCGATCGGCTGGGTCAGGCAGTGCGGGCCGCCGCCGGCGTGCAGGATCTGGTCGAGCGGCACGTCGATGACCTCGATGCCCAGAGCGCGCATCTTGTCGTTGATGTGCTTGTTCTTCTCGATGGCAACGACCTTGTTGTTGCCGATGCACTGGACGTTGCAGCCGTGCTTGTACATATCCTCACTGGCGACGGGGATGAGCTCGAAGCCGCGGCGCTTGAGCATCTGCAGGAAGTTATAGGGCAGCTGGTCAATGCAAGCGAGCGCAACTTGGGGAGCGACGATGTTAAAGATCATGTCAAGGTGCAGGTTGTCGGGCGGGCAGGGAACGCCGACGACGGTATAGCCAAACTTCTCGAGCTGATGGCGGAGGCTGGCGACTCCCTGTTCATCGGTACGATCGACCATGCCCCAGGCGAGCGTATGCTCATCGATCATCCAGAAGTCGCCGCCCTCCATGCAACCTGCGTTAACGCGGGCGACGATGGGGACACCCATCTCCTTAAGCTTTGCCTCATAGGACTGGGCCTCGATCTGGCGGACCGGATGACGGAAGTGGCCCATGACGGCGCCTTCCTTGATCATGCAACCATAGTCGCGGGCAAAGGTCATGACCTCGTACTTGGGGTTGGCCTCGACCTCGACGACCTCGATGCCGTTATCCTTGTAGGCGTCAACGAGCATCTGCCATTCCTTGACCATGATGTCGTTCTGTTCGGTATCGCCCTTCTTCATCCATTCGGAGGTGATGACGTTGATGCCGTTGAAGGTGTAGTACTTCGGCGAGCACATCATGACCTTTTTGAGCGGATTGGTGGCGTTGGAGACGTAGATTTTCTCTTCAGACATGGCAGGTTCCTTTCTTTAAGACCTACATACCTTAGATGGAATGCGCGCGGCGGGAAAAACGGAGGGGCTTGCCCGCCGCGCGAGGATTCCCGCAGGGGAGTAGCGCCTAGACCTAGAGCATCACGAGGACGCAGAGGAAGGCGCAGCAGGCGGCGAACAGGACGGCGACGATGGGGGCGATCTTCTTGACCCAGTCGCCGTAGCTCATGTGCGCCGCGGCCGTGCACGTCATGACGACGATGGAGCACGGGGTGATCATCTTGGCCAGGCCGAGCGCCATGAGGTAGATGATGACCATGATGTAGACGTCGACGCCGGCGAAGGTGGACAGCGTGCCCATGATACCCATGGTGGCGGCGGCGAGGCCGGTGGAGCTGGGGATCAGGCAGGCGATGAGGAAGTAGCAGACCAGGGCGACGACGACGAAGGCGAAGGGCGGCAGGGAGGCCAGCGCGTTCTCGCACATGTTGAGGATGGACGGGGTGATCTGGCCGTTGTCCATGACGACCTGGATGCCGCGTGCCAGCGGCACGACGAAGGCGGTGGAGACCAGGCCGGAGGCGCCCTTGAGAATCGTATCGATGATAGTGTCGGCATCATAGTGCATGACTACGCCGATGAGGATGACCATGATCAGGGTGATCATCGAGAGCTCGGGGAAATACCAGTTTCCGAAGGCGGTGATGTCGGTGCCCAGGACGTTGCGCAGGCCCGGGGTTGCGGCGACCCATGCGACGAAGTCCTCGAAGAACGTCCACTCGGGGTTGAGGGAGGTCCAGGGGGTCAGACCGACGATCATAAAGACGAAGGTAAGTACGAACAGTGCGAGCGCGCCCTTCTGGCGACCGGTGAGGGTGAGGTCCTCGTCGTCGGCGGCGGGGAACTCCTTGAGGTCCTGCTCGCGCCGGAAGAACTGGACGGACTTCTCGGGATGCGCCTTGATCTTGTCGGCGTAGCGGCAGATCAGGAGGATGACGAGGCCGGTGAAGATGACGAACATCGCGATGCGGGGAATCATGCCCTCGCCAGGGGAGATGCCGGCGATACCCGATGCGATGCCCGTGGAGAACGGGTTAATGATCGACGAGAGGCAGCCGATCTGGGTGCCGAGGACGACGATCATGATCGCGGTGACCGTATCGAGGCCGAGGGCCAGGATGACGGGCACGAACATCAGGAAGTAGACGATGCCTTCCTCATAGGCGCCTTCGAGCGTACCGAAGAACGCCATCAGGATAACGAGGATGGCGATCAGCGCATGCATGTTGTTCTGATTGGCGATAGTGATGCGCTTGATGGCCGTCTTGAGCGCGCAGGTGCGATCCATCATCTCGAGTAAGCTGCCGAACAGCATGATGGTGAGGGAGATCGAAATGGCGCCGGAGACCGTGCCACCGCCGAGCATGCCGGTGATGGGGGCCATGAAGATGTCCCAGAGGCCCTGGGGGTTGCTCTCGACCACGTGGTAGGTGCCGGCGATGGCGTCGCCGCCCTCGGAGAGCTCGTAGGCTCCGCCGGGGACGAACCAGGTCAGGAGGGCGATGAAGGCGATGACGGCGAACAGGATCACATAGGTGTTCGGCATCTGGAATTTCTTCCTCGCCGGCTTTTCCTTGATTTCTTCAGCCATGGTGTATTTCCTTACGTGAGGCGCCGCGGCCCGGAGGGGCGGGCCGCGGCGTGCGGTCGGTCCGTGGCGCGGTTAGACGCGCGGGATGTAGAGGTTGCCGAGGGTCGCGGCCATGATGGCCTTGATGGTGTGCATGCGGTTCTCGGCCTCCTCGAAGCAGCGGGAGTGCTCGCTGTAGATCACGTCGTCGGTGCACTCCATGGCCTCGATGCCGTGCTCCTCCTTGATCTTGGCGGCGTACTCGGTCTCGGCGTTGTGGAAGGCCGGGAGGCAGTGCAGGAAGATCCAGTCGGGGTTCTCGATGTGGGAGACGAGCTCGGCGTTGACCTGGAACGGGGACATCAGGCGGACGCGCTCGGCGAACTGGGACTCCTCGCCCATGGCCGCCCAGACGTTGGTGTAGACGGCGTCGGCGCCGCGGACGGCGTCCACGGGGTCGTTGGTGACGCGGATGGTCGCGCCGGACTCGGCGGCGAACTTCTGCGCGAGGGCGACGATCTCGGGGTCGGGCTCGAGCTCCTTGGGGGTGGCGTTGACGTAGTTCACACCGAGGATGGCGGAGGTGATCATCAGGGAGTTCTGGACGTTGTTGCGACCCTGGCCGCAGTAGGCGAGCGTGAGGCCCTCGAGCCTGCCGAAGTGCTCCTTGATGGTCATGAAGTCGGCGAGCATCTGCGTGGGGTGCTCGCGGTCAGTGAGGCCGTTCCAGACGGGCACGCCGGAGTGCTCGGCGAGCTGCTCGACGTGCTCCTGCTTGAAGCCGCGGAACTCGATGGCGTCGAACATGGAGCCGAGCACCTTGGCGGTGTCGAGGACCGTCTCCTTCTTGCCCAGCTGGATGTCGCCCTTGCCCAGGTACTCGGGGTGGGCGCCCAGGTCGATGCAGGCGGTGGTGAAGGCTGCGCGGGTGCGGGTGGAGGTCTTCTCGAAGAGCAGCGCGACGTTCTTGCCCTCGAGGTAGCGTTGCGGGACGTTCTGCTTCTTGAGGTCCTTGAGGTGCTCGGCGAAGCCGATGAGCCACATGAGCTCGTCCCTGGTGTAGTCCCTCGTGGAGAGCAGGTGGCGACCCTGGAAAACCGAATCAGTCATAGTCATGTTTCCTTTCGTCGGTTCTTGCCTACCCCCGACGGACGCCCCGCACGTGGGCCCCTCCAGACAGGTCAGGCGTTTCGTTCGCCCCGGATGGGGCATCGATACCTGTAGTCGGGCGCCGGTGCAGCGGCACGCCGAAACCATGACTCAAAGTCTAGGAGCACCCAGATGCCGTGTGTTTGGTACCAACTCAAAGCCTTCCGGGGGTCTATTTGTTATTTTTTACAAATGAATTGTTATTCGTGAGCAATTGGCGGCTTGCAAGGCCAATTGTCCGAGCGTATTCGGAGTTGTTTTGTGAAAAATGACGATTCGAGTTAACTCGCACTATCTGCTGAGGAAAGTGAGGGAAAGGAATACGAGCAGCTCGCGGTCGTGTGAATCGCCCATGTCGAGGAGTGCTCGAATACGCCGCAACCGATATCGGACGGTGTTGGGGTGTTGGTGTAGGCGATCGGCGGTGTCGATGATGTCGCCGCTGCAGTGCACAAAGGCACGTGCCGTTTGGACCAGTTCGGTAGAGTTTTGTGTGTCGTAGCTTTCGATGCGGTGGCGAAAACCTTGCGCGGTGCGCTCGAACATGGGGTTGGTCTGCGCTGCATACGAGAAGGCGCCCATGGACAGATCCGACCACTCAAGTCTGCGCGTTCCGCTCAGATGGGCTTCATTGAGAAGGATTGTTGCCTGACGAATGGAGATATCTGCCTCGCCGAGGGGCACCAGGTCGCCTATGCCGCAGTAGTTGACGCCAACTCCTCGAATGGCATTTTCTAGGTCACAGAAGACGCCCTCGTGCTGTTTATCGGTGGCATACGAGACGAAAACGAGCAGCGCATCGTGGTAGCGAAACGCGCATGCGTTTTGGACATCCTCGTGTCGCTGTCGAAACGAGTCCAGAAAATCGTTGAGGGTGTCTTGAATTGCGTACAGTGAGCAGCGATCATCTTTTTCGGCAGAGATGGCAATGCAGCGCATCGTCGATCCGGTAAGGCCCGCCAACTTGTTGATCTCTTGTCTTACTTGGGCTTTTGGCTTTCCCGATAGGAGCGTGTCGACTGCGTCGCTTTTGTCGGATGCGTCGAGATCGCGCTGCAAGAGGTTGAGCGACTCGAATGCGACGCGCTCATGGTAAGCGCCGGAATAGAGATATACCGGGACGCCCATGCGTACACTTGCTTGGGCGACTGCATCGGTAAAACATGGCGAGTACACACGTTTAACGGCAATGGCTGCGACACGCCTTTCAATCATGGCAATGAGCGACGCGTCGGATAGGTCGGGGTCTTCATAGCAAAAACCAAGATTGGTGAGAATGAACTCGCCGGGCATGTATGCGCTGTAGTCGTTGATTGAAGGAGGGCAGTCTAAGATACCAACGTTGTAGACGCGGTGCTCCCCGGCATCTTCGATGGGTGCGACTAAATCAATCCGCTCGAATGCCGGTAAGGCCAAAATGTCGGCAACGGTAATCATGGATGCCTCCGAACGACGCCGGGTTGCTTGAACTGCTTTGCGATATACGTGATCTTCTCATTGATACAGCATGAAGACGCGTGTATTGAAATAGTAGACCATTAATGCCTTACCGCATCGACGGGCAAACAGTTGCTTCGGCGCACGAGCGGGATGATATTAAGCTTTCATTCTGTTTTTGCGGCGAAGGGGAATGGTCGTCGCATACAGCATGCGATGCGCCGTTTACCACCGCGGGTTTGGCATGGGCGCGCGGTGGGCATAATGGGTGGCATCGAATGAAATCGAAAGGATCATTATGCCCGCGCTTATCACCCATCATCTGTTTGGCGAGGAAAGCATCGACCGTCTTCCGCAGGGCGTCATCACGTCCGATGAAGAGCGCATTGCCTTCATCTTGGGCAACCAAGGCCCCGACCCGTTTTTCTTTCACATTCTGACACCGCGTGTTTCCGACTGTACGCTGCTGGCGCAGGTCATGCATCGCTCGCGCGTGTCTCGCCAGTTCGCGTGCCTGCGCGACGGCGTGTCGCATCTGCTGCCGCGCGACGCCAGCTTGGGTCGCGCCTTTGCGCTGGGCCTGCTGTCTCATTACGTGCTCGACCGCAACGCCCATCCCTTTGTCTATGAGCAGCAGTTTGGCATCGTGGAGTCCGATTCAGAGCTTGAGGATTCGAGCAGCCAGGTCCATGCCGTGATCGAGAGCGACCTGGATGTACTGATGCTGCAGCTTAAGCGCGATGGCGCTACGGTCGACGATTACCCGCCGGCGGGCGAGATCGTCACCACCGATCGCATCAATCGCGTGGCCGGCGTGCTGATGAGCTATGTTGCCGGACGCGTGTACGGCATTGACATTCCGGCGGGGGAGTACGGTGCTGCCGTTGCCAATATGCAGCGACTTTACCGTGCGATTGAGCCGGCCGGCTCCGTAAAGACGCGCGCGATCTCGCTGGTTGAGGGGTTGGTGCACGACTACTCGCTGCTCGACGGCCTTGCCCATCGCGTGACGACGGAGCTGCCCGAGCGCACCGGTAACCTGGGCCATCTGACATGGAAGAATCCCTTTACCGATGAGGTCTCGAACGAGAGCTTCCCCGAGGTCTTTGATCGCGCGCTGGTCGATTACGAGTGCACGGTCGCGCGTTTTATCGAGACCGGTGACATGGAGGCCGTGACCAGTCACGTCAACTACAGCGGTCGCGTGCTCGGCGCCGACGAGGAGTTCGACCGCGAGGAGTAGGGTCCGCTCCTGTCTCTTTGCCGAATCCTTACCGGCGCCTCCATGCAATTGGGGTACGATGAACTAGCTGCATATCGGGCGAATACGAAGGGTCCCTGTCCATGAAATACACCAAGCTCGAGCGTAACTGGGTCATGTACGATGTGGGAAACTCGGCCCTCGTGCTGCTCAATACCTCGGTGGTGCCCATCTACTTTAACGCCATCAATACCGGTGCTTCTTCGGCAGGCCTGGTGGTCGCTTGGGGCAACGCGCAGACGATTGCCTCGCTGGTCATTGCCATGCTCATGCCCGTTCTGGGCGCGCTTGCCGATTACGCCGGCAACAAGATCAAGTTCTTCTTGGGTTTCTTCCTCACGGGCCTGGTTCTTTGCCTGGCGCAGGCTATCCCAATGTCCGCCATGGCATTTTTGACCGTGTACGTGCTGTGCACCATCGGCCTTAACTCTTCTATGACGTTCTACGACGCCATGCTGCCCGACATTACCACCGACGAGCGCATGGACGCCGTGTCCAGTTCGGGCTATGCCTGGGGCTACATCGGTTCCACCGTGCCGTTCATCATCTGCCTGGCGCTTATCATGGGTGGCTCCGCTCTTGGTGTCCCCACCATGCTGGCAACGCGTCTGTCGTTTGTCATCACTGGTGCCTGGTGGCTCATCTTTACCCTGCCGCTCATTCGCACCTATAAGCAAAAGTACGGTCGCGAGCGTGGTCCCGAGGACACCATCGGCCACATCGTGGGCGGCGTGTTCTCCGAGGTCGGACACACCATGCGCGAGATCGCCCACAACAAGACCGTGCTGGTCTATATGATCGCGTTCTTCTTCTACATCGACGGCGTGCACACGGTCATTTCCATGGCAACCAGCTATGGATCGGCTTTGGGCATCGACTCGACCCAACTGGTGCTGGCTCTGCTCGTTACGCAGTTTGTGGCCTTTCCGTCCGCCATCATCTACGGCAAGCTTGCCGGTCGCGTGGGCACACTCAATATGATCTTGGTGGCCGTCGCCGCCTATATGGGCATCGTGCTCTTTGCCGCGTTCTTTCTCAAGACCGCCTTTGAGTTTTGGGTGCTTGCCATTTTGGTCGGCCTGTTCCAAGGAGGCGTGCAGGCGCTGAGCCGCAGCTACTTCGGCCGCATTATTCCCAAGGAAAAGTCCAACGAGTACTACGGCTTCTTTGATATCTTTGGCCGCTATGCAAGTGTTATGGGCACCTTCTTGGTGTCGGTTGTCACCTCGCTGACCGGCAACCCGTCGCTGGGTGTCCTTTCTATTGGCGTTCTGCTGGTTGTTGGCTTTGTGCTGCTGGTCCGTCTGTCCCGCATGTCTCAGACGGCAGAGCAGGCCGCATAGGAACTGGCCGGTAATTGCGTCCGCCGCGATACTCTTTTGGGGTTATCCGCAATAAACATTCTGACTTTCGAACAATGATTAGCCCAAGTGGGTATGATGGAGTCAGCTAGGTCGCGGGGCGTCGCCTGTGTTTGGCGGCGTCCCGTTTTTTGTGTTGCAGGGAGGGTAAGGCATGAACGCCACGGTCGTGATTCCAACGTATTGGGCGGGCGATGACGCTCGCGCAAACGCCCCTGGCACCTATGACCATTCGACACGACTCAACGCCGACAATCCCGAACTCGACCGCTGCCTGGCCTCGCTTGAGCAGGTGCGCGACATCCCGCGCATCATCCTTTTGGTGGTCTGTCCCGTTTCCGCCACAGCCGATGTGTCGCTGCGCGTGCACGAGATTGTCGACGCGCATCCCACGCTCAAGGTCACCGTTGTCACCAACACCCAGGCCTCGCGCATCGCAGACCGGGTTGCTCAGATCGCGCCCAAGGGTTCGGGCGAGTGCGTGAGCCTGCGAGGCTACGGTGCCATCCGCAACATGGGGCTGGCCTGTGCCGCTGTGCTGGGGCATGACGCGGTTATCTTTTTGGATGACGATGAGACTGTCATCGACGCCGACTTTATGAAGCGCGCGACCTATGCGTTGGGGCAGCAGACGCGTCAGGGCTTGCCTATCTTGGTCAAGAGCGGCTATTTCTACGATCGCGACGGCTCGCCACTGGCTCCCACGGACAAGGCGGGCATCTGCCATCGTTGGTGGACCAAGCGCATCGAGTTCAACCGTTGGATGAAAAAGGCGCTCTCGGGCACCCGCATCTCGCGCTCCAACTACGTGTGCGGCGGCCTGATGGCCCTGCACGCCCGCGCCTTTACGCGTGTGGCCTTTGACCCGTTTATCACCCGCGGCGAGGACTTGGATTACCTCTTTAACATGCGCATGTTTGGCTACGACGTGTGGTTCGATAACGAGTGGACCGTGCGCCATCTGCCTCCGGAGTCCGAAAAGCGCTCACCGCGCTTTATGCAGGATGTATACCGTTGGTACTACGAACGGGCCAAGTTGACGTTCGCCGCGCATCAAAAGGAGCTCATTCCCGTTACGGCGGCATCGCTCATGCCCTACCCGGGCCCGTGGATTTCGCGCGAGCTCGACGACCGCGTGCGCAAGACCGCTATGGTCCGCAGCATGTTTACCCGCGAGCATGAGGGCTACCTGCGCATCTGGCGCCATGGTATCGACGAGGCAAAGGCCTATGCACGCCAAAACGCTGCAAGCTACCTGCGTTTCCAGAGCTTTTGGCCCAAGATCATGGACGGGCTTTGGCGTGACACACAACTGATCAGTATCCTGGAGGGGGCCGAATGATCGACCGCCGCGCCCAGCGCGATAGTTCATTATCAATCTTTCGCATCATTGCCGTTGCCTGCGCCATTTGCGTGCTGGTGTACTTTATTTTTGCCCTGGTGACCGGTATCGAGCCGATCGCCACGGTGATTGCCTGCGCGCTGCTGTGCATCTTTCTGTGCATCTTTATCTTTTTGACGCTCAATCCCGATTCGGTGCGCTCCCAGTACACCGAGGAGACGCTCTCGGTGGCCTCGGCCATGCTCGAGGACATTAAGGGCGGTTTGACACAGGAATCGGCGCGTTTGGTGTGCCAGCGCATTTTGCCCGAGACGCGCGCCATGACGGTGGCCATCACCGACGAGGACAACGTGCTTGCCTGCGCGGGCGAGTTTGAGGAAAAACTACTGCCGGATTCTCCCATCCACACGCTTGCCACACGCTACGTTATCGAACATGGCATCGTGCAGTCGTTCAACCGTATGGTGGATGTCGTAGGCTCGGACGGCTCGCACAACCAAGTCCCCGCCGGCATTATCGCCCCCATCAAGGTGGGCGATCGTACCGTCGGCACGCTCAAGTTCTACTACAAGACCCCGCGCGCCGTCGACCGTACCCAGTACGCGCTTGCCTCGGGCTTTGCCGAGATCTTGTCCACGCAGCTCGCCATCCACGAGCTCGAGGTGCAAAAGGAACTCACAGCGCGCGCCGAGGTGCGTGCGCTGCAGGCGCAGATTAACCCGCACTTCCTGTTCAACACGCTCAACACCATCGCGTCGTTTACGCGCACCGATCCGTTGCGCGCCCGCGAGCTGCTTCGTGAGTTCTCATCGTTCTATCGCGCCACGCTCGACAACTCGGGATCACTTATTCCGGTCTCGCGCGAGGTCGCACAGACCAAGCGCTACCTTACCTTTGAGAAGGCCCGCTTTGGCGAGGACCGTGTGCTCGCGACGTTCGATGTGTCCGAGGGCGTGGAAGATACGCTGGTGCCGGCGTTCGTGATCCAGCCGATTGTCGAGAACGCCGTGCGTCATGGTATGGGCGATGACGACGCCCTGAGGATCGACGTGACCGTTCACCAAGACGGCGAGGATGCAATCTTGATTGCCGTGGCCGATAATGGCGTGGGCATGGATGAGGGTACCGCCGCCAGACTGTTTGACGAGCGCTCTGCCCGTCCCGACGCCAGCTCTCCCCAGGGTGGCGGCGCCGGCGTGGCCATGCACAATATTTCGGAGCGCATTCACCGCTTTTATGGGCCGCATTCCTATACGCGTGTCGAATCGGCGCCGGGCAAGGGCACCAAAGTGCTTCTTCATCTTGATTTGTCAGAGAGCATCTTTGACATTCAAGAGTAAAATAAAAGGCTACGGGCTCAACGTCATGCGACGGATGCCCGGCGTAGTTAGTTGACGAAAGGTTTTATCCCTATGCTGCGTGCGATGATTGTGGATGATGAGGCGCCGGCTCGCTCGGAGCTTCGCTTCTTGCTCGAGCAAACGGGCAAGATCGGCACGATCACGGAGGCGTCGAGCGTTCGCTCCGCCATCGAGATGCTTATGGAAAGTCGCGTGGATGTCGTGTTTCTCGATATCTCGATGCCCGGTGCCTCGGGCCTGCAACTTGCCGAGGCGCTGCATAAGCTCAAAAATCCGCCGGCGATCGTGTTTGTGACTGCGTATAGCGACCATGCGGTCGAGGCATTCGACGTGGATGCCGTCGATTATCTGATGAAGCCTGTCGAGGAAGCTCGCTTGGATCGCGCGATCGAGAAGGTTATGCAGCGCGCCAAGCCGGTCACGGACAGCAAGGTGACCATCGAGCGTATCCCGGTGGAAAAGGGCGGCCGCAAGGTGCTCATTCCCGTGGACGACATTCGCTTTATCATGGCCAAGGACGATTACTCCTGCATCTATACCGTCGATGATCGCTTTTTGTCGACGACCTCGCTGGCGCAGTTTGAGGCCAAGCTCTGCGACTTTGGCTTCTTCCGTGTTCACCGCCGCTATATCGTCAACCTGGCGTGCGTCACGGACGTTGAGACGGTGCCCTCGGGCGCCATCCAGCTGGGCATTACGGGCGTCGACGAACGCGTGCCGGTTTCGCGCCGCCGCGTCGTGCCGCTCAAGAAGGCCCTGAGTCTCTAGCACACTGGCCCCGCAGCCCTGTAGACCCATCGTCTGCGGAGCCGTGGGGCCTTTTTTGTATGTATCTGCCGAATCGTTTTTTTGCGGAAGGGATCCCATGAACAGCGCAAGCGCCAAGCGCATCGACATCATCTCGGACACCCACGGCTATTTATCGCCTGCGCTCTTGGATGAGCTTGAGGGCGCAGACCTGATCATCCATGCCGGCGACCTCACGTCAGAGATGGACTACGAGCACCTGTGCACCATCGCCCCCGTGCGGGCCGTATTGGGCAACAACGATTACTACCGCGACTACGGCCCCGACGTAGACCGTCTTGCGCTCTTTACCTACGAAGGCCTCAAATTCGCCGTAGCCCACTACCGCGAAGACCTTCCGGTGGGATCCGTAGACGTAGCCATCAACGGCCACACCCACGTAACCAAAGAAGCCCAAGTGGGTCGCTGCTTAGTCCTCAACCCAGGCAGCGCCAGCTACCCCAGAGGCAGCAGAGGCCCCACCATGGCCAGAATGCTAGTAAAAGACGGCAAAATCCTAAGCACCAAATTTATTGACCTAGAGTAACCGCAACAAAAACGGGGGATGCAAAACGCATCCCCCGTTTTTTATGAGCCAAAGGCCGAGGTCCAACAAAGATCATCAGACAACCCCGCCGAGGAGCACGGGGATCTCGAGCCGCGAAGCGGCGAGGAACAAGAGCTGGTTGAACAAAGTGACGGCAGGGAGGGTCTCCGGGGCTGAGGGCGGGGGTTAAGTTTGTCGCGAGTTCCGCACGCAAAGGAAAGCACTTAATGTGCTTTCCG
>CABQHR010000003.1 GCA_902463875.1 uncultured Collinsella sp. | reverse complement strand
CACCGCTCTCCTAAAGCGGGTGTCGACGGTTCGAATCCGCCCGGGGGCACCAGAGAAATAGCAGGTCAGATGATATAAATCGTCTGACCTGTTTCTGTATAGATAGGGGTAAAAACCGCTTGAGGGGTGAAAAAGGGGTGAAAGTTCTTTCTATGGCGAAAACATCTCAGCTTCATATTTCACCCCGTAATTTCACCCAAACCGCCGGTTTTCAACCCTTCCCACAGCCTACGGGTTAGATGAGGACCCTCCGGCTATGGAAAGCGTTGAAAACCTAGGTTGACGTTGCCGCGAGACGGGCGTGAATTCGATAACTTTAGATATCGCCGGATTGTTTCCGAGGCCCATGGGACGCTGAATACCGTTGATGGTTCGTTCTTCCGTTCTGTTTCGATTTACTATTGTTTTATTCGATGAACAGGTCAGAGTCGAAGAATTCCTTCAGAGAAACGCCTAGTCCTCGGGCGATCCGGTCGATGTTTTCAATTGATATGTTTCGCTTGCCGATTTCGACTTCGGCAAAGTAAGTCCGGGACATCTCTATAGAGTACGCAAGGGTTTCCTGACTATAGCCGAGTGCATTCCTCAGTTCTTTTATTCGCAACCCGACTCTCATCTTTGCATCTAATTGAATCATTGGTACCTCCTAGCCAGTGGTGCCAATGATTTGGGTTAGCCCTATATGAGTCACACCTATATAAGTGACAATTTGCAATACAATGCTCTTATGGTCTCTTTTTTGATCAGGGGGATAACCGCAAGCACCATTGAGAAAGAAAGGAAGAATGTCGTGACAACAAACGTATCAAGACGCGGTTTTCTAGGTGCCATCGGCCTTTTGCCGCTTATGGGTTTAGGCGGCCTGAGCGGATGCGGAAAGACAGGGGTAAAGGGAAAAACCCTCTATTACATCTCAGTCTGTAACAACGTTGCTCTCGGGAAGATGACGAAGAACGCGATTGGCTCCGAAACAACCATCGTTTTTGATAACGATGACGGTTGGCACTACGCCGGCTCATTTGAATCCTCGGGAACGTGGACTCAGGAAGATGACAACATCGTCCTGAACTCAAGCGAGCTTGGAACATTGACACTTAAAAAAGTCGATGACGAAGACGCCTATATCCCGTCGGGGGATGAGGAATATGGAGAGCGTTATTTCTTGAGCGAGGACGATGCGAAGAAGTACTACGAGGACTACACCGGTAAGGCGGTCGCTCGCGTCAAAGAGCTGCTTGAATCGCAGGAATGGGAACGCTCGAACCGGCCGGAGTCCATGGCGAGTCCCGAGGAAATCAACTTCGACAGCGGAAAGATTGCATTCAAGAAGGCCTCGTATAACCAAAAGGGCTATCTATTCATCCAGGGCCCCAGCGATGACGAATGGGCCGCATCGGACCATTTGGGAAAATACAGCCTCACGGTCAAAGACCAGAGGGCTAAGGATACCGACTCGACACCGCGCCCGCTTGTCTACAAGGGCGAGCTGACAGTCGATGGAGCGACGGTGGCCTACACCCTCGAGAAACGTAACGACAGCCTGGTTCTGAAGCTGGGAGAGACGATGTATGATCCGGTGTTCGCGAATGGGAAATAGCGGTCGAATCAAACTTTTCGGACGAGAGTTCTCTCACAAGCAAGTCTGCGCGGCAGGAGCGGGAATCTTATGCGCGGCGCTCATTATCGGAGGTGGCGGGTACGCCATCGCACACGCCGGATGGGCGGGAAAGTCGAACGTCCCTGCGGTGTCCCAGTCAAAGGATGAGGAGAAGCAGGACATGGTGCTTTCCCTTGAGGTGAAGGCCGATGGATGGGATGCGGACACCTCCACGCCCGTCATCGCCCATATCGAGGGAGCGGAAGGTGATGTGGACTTCTACACCGCCATCGCCGCAAACAAGCAGGTGACCGTGAAGGTCGGTAAGTCCGGTACATACACCGTCACCCTCATCCCTCCGGTGAACGCGGACGGTTCCACCTACAAGGTCGCAACCGAGAAGGTCAAGGCAGGGAAGGCGGACAAAAAGACAGCTGGCACTACTATCACGCTCGAAAAGGTGGATGCGGACAAGGTGGCGAAGGATGACTTGACCGCCATCGCCAAGGACGTTGCAGCAGCCGTGAAGAAGGGCGATTCCACCCTGACCGGAGACAAGGGTGCCGAGGTCGTGAAGAAGTTCGAGGATAACATCAAGAAGAACCCGAACGTCGACACCGATGCCGTCGAGAAGGAGACGGAGCAGGCGCAGGAAACCGCCAAGGAAGATAAGTCCGATGCGAAGACCCCGGAGACCTCCGATAGCAAGAAGGATGATGGGAATACCGGTTCCGGCAGCAAGGGCGATTCCTCGTCCAAGAAGGACGATGGCAAATCCGACAGCAAGCCAAGTGGCGGCAACAGCAGCAACTCCGGTTCGAACTCCAATTCGGGCAGTTCGTCGAAGAAGGACGATAACTCGGCGCACCAGCACAACTGGGTCGCTCAAACAAAGACCGTCCACCATGATGCTCAGTACAAGACCGTCCACCATGACGCGGTGACGCATCAGGTATGGCATGACCCGGTGACGGAGGAGCACTATATCTGCAACCAGTGCGGTGCGGATATCACGTCAGACCCTTGGGGGCATTTAAAAAACTCTGCTTTGAACGGTGGTAATTGTGGTGGATATCATTCTTCCTACGTTACCGTGAAGCAGGGTTACTACGAAACGGTGACTGATAAAGCGGCCTATGACGAGCAGGTGCAGGTAAGCGCGGCTTATGATGAAACCGTGACCACCGGTTACAAGTGCTCTTCCTGCGGTGCTACGAAAGCGAACTAATTAAGGTATAGAAGCAGCCGGTCGACATCTATCCGTTCCTATAGCTAAGAAAGCCCCGACCATCTGGTCGGGGCTTTCTTAATGCTCAACGATCGATCTTGAGGCCGATGGGTCCCGCTTATGGGCGGGACCCCCGCGACGCACCGTCGCTCTCGCTGCGCCTCCCTGGCAACGCTCCCCAGGGTCGCGTTTCGTTCGCCTCCGCTCACACCGGCCCCGCCCGCCGAACGGCTGCGCTCGATGGCTTCCAGAAGTCGCCATCGCTCCGCCGTGGTCGCCGAGCGGGGCCTCTCGCGCCGGGTCACCGAGCGCCATCGTGCGACGCTCCCCATGGGTCGCGTCTCCTCGGCGTCGGCTCAACCGGCGCTCACCTGCCCGGGCTCGCGTTGCTTTGGCAACTGGCTCGCTCCGTGCAGGCAAGATATGGATTCCGTTGCACGGAATCATCTTGCCGCCTGCGGCGGGGGCGAACCGCTCCGAAGTCGCTCTCGCCAAAAAACCGGGACGCCTGTTGCGTCCCGGCTCAAGCGCTCAGTCCCCGCGCCCGTTCTGGTTCTCCTGCGCCTTGCGTTCCAGTTCCCAGAATGCCCTCATTGCCGTCGCTATCCCGCGCAGCGTGAAACGGACGACGAGGCCAGACGAGCGGCTGGCGGCGAAGCCGAGCCTTCCGCCGTTGACCTTCCTCGTGCCACCGAGCGACTTCGAGTAGTAGCGGTATTGGAGGCTTCCGCCCTTGGACTTGGCGAGTTCGATGCCGTCGTCCTTGAGCCGTCGTTCAAGCTCGCCCAATCGATCGGGGCATTCCCGGATGCGCCCGACCTCCTCGATCCGGCGTGCGACCGCCTCGCGCACGCGGGCGTTCTCGGAGCGCTCGGCCCGCCCTTTGCGTGCCATGTCGCGCTCCTCTTTCCCCGGTTGCCTCGCGTGGATGCGCGAGTTGGCCTTGCCGCGCTCAAGCTGCTTGAGCCCATACCTCTCGTCCAGGGCACGGACGGTCTTCACCCGTGCGGCAGCGGCCTTGCGTGCGGGGCCCTCGTCGAGCCTCCGGCCCGTCTCAAGGTCGCTGCGGTTGATGCCGAGGTGCACGGCGTAGCGGTCGGTGCCGTCGGAGCGGCAGCGCTCGCGGTGCAGGACCATAACGACCTCTTGGTTCGGATAGCGCTCGGCTACATAGTTCCTCGCGTATCCCATGCACATCTCCGGCGTCATCTTGCCGCCGTTGAGGTCGCATTCGTCGGGGAGGAAGCCGAGTATCTGGTGCTGCATGTAGGTGCACTTGGCACCGGCCTTTCCCGGCCTGTCATGGCCCATGGCCTTACGGGTGTCCGACATCTCTTGGAACCATCGCTCTTCATCGATGATGTTCTGGGTGTCGTGCGCGAGCGCCTTCTCCCTGTCCCATGAGAGATAGTCCTTGAGGCGGGAGAGGTGCCTCTCGCTGCATACGCTCGTCTGCTTTATCGCTGTCATGCGTTCTTCCTAGTCGAGCGAGAGACCGGTGAACTTGCCGGTCGATTCGGTGTCTGCCTTTTTCGGTTTGGGCCATTTGGGGCACCAAAGGTCGACGTGTTCGCCCATCTTTTCAGTTGCGGCCTCATCCAACCTCCTCTGATAATCGCGGCGCATTTCCGTCTCGTGTTCCGGTGTCCCGAGATCGAAATGCTCCTTCGTGGGCGTCTTGGTGCAATCGGCAACGGGTGCGCGGAAGACCCCGGCGTGCGCGGCGGGCATTCCGTTGTCTGCGTGCTTGACGACGATTATCCCGTCTCTGTCCGGGGCCATGTCGCGCCATTCCCATGCGTGTATCACGTCGTCTGCGCTCTCGTTGTAGGAGGTCGATGCCGACGAGCCCGACGCTGCCTTGCTGCTGCTCGTGCCCTGCGTGTGGCGGGTGGTCTTGCCGATGAGCTCGGTGAAGTACCGGCGGTCCTCCTCCTCGGCGAGCTTCATGGCGATCTTGACGCCGCAGTTCGCGAGGATCTTCCTGCGTCCATCTTTTTCGCCATATTTATTGAGCTGTGATATGTCTTGGGTTGCGCCTGTCCAGAAGACACCGTAACTCCGCCCGAGGCTGAGCAGGGCGGGCAGGCACTCGACGCGGGGCAGATTGCCCCATTCGTCGCCGAGAATCTGGACGGGGCGCGGAAGTCTTCCGCCGTTGGAGTCGGCGACGGTTTGGACGGATGCCCAGAGCTGGGAGAGGAATATCGCCGCGATGCAGTTGTAGGGCGATCCCTCGTCGAGCACGTGGAGGAACACGGCGCTCTTGGTTTCAAGAACCGCGCGAGGGTCGATGTCGGACCCTGACGTCATCCATGCGACCGGGGCCGACGAGAACGGGCGGATCGCCACCTTGAGGGTCGAGAGGATGCTCCTGAGCTCGTTGCCGCCCGACGAGACGAACTGCGACGCCCTGTTCTTGGCAGGGTGCCCGCTTGGCAGGGCGCGGAAAACGCCCTTGAGCGGTTCGGCCGGGTTGTCGCCCTCCGCCTCGGTGCCGCGGTCCAGCACCTCGCAGACGGTCGCAAGGTGTTTCGCCGCCTTGGGACACTCGTCGGACATGGCGACGAGCAAGACAAGGGCGGACAGGAGGCCCCGCGCGGACGCGGTCCAATGCGAGCCCTTGCCTTTCTCATCATCCTGAACCACGAGTTCCGCGATGGCATCCGCCGCCTGCTCGGCCTCTTGGTCGCGGCTTTCGGCATGGAGGTCGATGATCTGCTTGAGCGGGTTGAATCTTTGGCCGCGATAGGGATGCTGAGTATCGAGCAGGAGGACGCGGTAGCCGCGTCGAGTGAGCTCATCGCCCGTGAGCTCTATGAGCTCGTTCTTGACGTCGGAAACGACGAGCGTCAAGGGCTCGGAACCATTGGAGCCGTCGCCGTACGAGAGCAAATCGATAGAGGGTAGATAAAGGAAGCGGCTTTTGCCCGACCCTGTGGCCCCGGAAGCAAAAACCATCTTCTTCGGCTCGAATAAGTAACAAGGTTTGCCGTGCCATCTGGTGAACCCGTAGACGAACCCGCGCGACGAGGGGTTTGCCGAGCCGTTCCATGTCATGGAGCCCCTGACCACCTCTAGACCGGACTTCACGTGCGCGTCCCCGAGTACCCCGCCGTCCTCTGCGCGGGCGTTGAGGGCGCTTGAGTAGGCGATGAAGGAGCAGATGCAAAGCGCGAGAAGGAAGGTGAGGACGGTTCCCGCGATATGGGTGATGAGTGCGCCCGAGAGCCACCAGCTGAAAACCGTGGCCGCATTGAGCGCCGAGGGGAGGGCCGACGCATTGGGCTCAACTCCAGAAACAATATCGTCGATAGGCGCTGCAAGAATCGGATAGGCAAAAAACGCGATGACGACGGATGATATGAGGGCGGCGAGCATCCTGCTTTTCATAACCGCTCCTTTGCTTTTGACAGAAGGGTTGAGAGTTCGGAAACCGTCTTCGATATAGATTGGACGGCGATTGCGAGTTGGGTGGCCGTTTGCCGGTCGACGCCATAGGCGTTTATGGAGCGCATGGCCTGATTGAGGTTGTTTCCCTGACGCTTCATCTCGACGAGCATCTGCCGCAGGGTGGTTTCATCGGCGACTTTGACGGGCTTCTCTCCGATATTGAGCGCGGCCTCGCGCATGAACGTTGATGGGGGAATGCCGAAAGAGGAAGAGCGGGCCACGATTGCGGCCCGCTCCCCATCGGTCATACGAACGTTGATGTGCGCGGTCCTGCTGGCGCTGCGCATCGCTTAGCTCCTATCGAGGAAGGTGGCGTGGGCTCCGTCGAAGTCGAGCCGAGCTTCGCCTAACGTGCCGTAACGGTTCTTGAGAGCGATGAGCTTAAGCGGGGTGCCGACTGCGGGCGGCTCAAAGGCATGGTCGGGTTTCCCGTCGTCATCGGCAAGGAAGAGGACGGAGTCGAAGCTGTATTCGACCGTCGAAGAGCCGCCGAACATACCGAGGTTGGGCTTGCTCGATTTTCCAGACTCGTAGGACTTGCGTATGGTCGAGCTCAGGGCGATGATGGGCGAACCATAGAGGTTCGAGATTTCCCGCAAGCCCTTTACGCACGCCGTGATTGCCAAGCGCTCGTCGATGAACTGCTGACCCGCCGTGATACCGCAGGCAAGGAGCTGAAGGTAGTCTACGAAAACGATGGGAGCTTCGTTGCGCTCGCGTGCTATCAACCCAACGAGGTTTGAGAGCTCAACGGTGTTCAATGGGCCGGTGATGCAGAGGTTTGGGGCGATGCGGTTGCGGTACCTGTTGAGCGCGGCCTCGAAGGCCTCGTGCTTGGGATGGTCTTCCGCCGCCGCATCGGCGACCTCAGAAAGGGCGAGCTCGTTGCCGCTGAGCCGTGCAAGGCTCTTTTCCAAGAGCTTATGCGCAGGGAGCTCGGCGGAAACATAAATTACCGGGTGTCCGTCGTTCGCAAGCTTATCGGTCTCCTGCAAGGCCAAGGTCGTTTTGCCCTTGCCGGGGCCGGTTCCGATGGCGTAGTTCAGCCCGGGATGGACGCCGCCGAGGATGTCGTTAAGGGCCTTGAGTCCGAAGAGAGCGATGGGTTGATCGCCCTCAAGAGCACTGAGATGCTCATCGAGCTTATCGGACTCGAAAATGAAAGGGTTGGGGGTTGGACACTGCATTATTCGCTCGCCTCATCAGCCAAAGACCTGAAATAATCGAAGAGGTCTTCCTCCATGACAAAATATTGGTTGGCGATGCGAAAAGAATGATGAGTCGACTTCATGAGTCGGATGGCACTTGACTGGCCAATGCCGGTGAGAATCTGAACGTCGAGACGGCTCAAAATGCGCTTGGTGCCAGTGCGACGGAGGTTGATGCCTGCGGAAATGGCGTCAACCTTGGGGCCATCTGCAAAATGCATGATAAACTCCTCTGTTAGGGTGCTCGGCTCCTCTTCGATGTTTGGCGACAATGAGGGGAGTCGGGTGCTTGCTTGTAATTCGGTCTTATCGACTAGTTGGCGTCTCCTTCCTCGTAAGCGTCGATAAGGTGCAAGAGGCTGATTCGAGCCTCTGTGGGCTCCATGTACCCCTTACGTGATGACTCGCCCATGTTGGCGAAATCGAGTAGAACGCGATAGGTACAGGAGTAATCCTTGATGCACTCCCACAGATTGATGATGTGCGAGAGCAGCGGCGTGATGGTGAGTAGCGCCGTCGGGTTTTGCAAGAGCATTTCAAGCTCGCGACCGGTTTTTGCCTGAATGCGCAAATCGAGACTGTCCTCGTGCGCCTTGCAAGCCTCTTCGGCCAGAAGACAGACGCTATCCCAATTTGAGCGGAGATGATACACACGCTCGTCAGTGGTGTCGATGCAGACCCTGGCCTCATGACAGTAGTCAAAGAACCCCTTAACGATGCCGCGGCAATCCTTCGTTGGTTGAATTGCGCTCCAGTTTTCGAACATAGCCTCGAAGGCGTCGAGGCAGTTTCCGTCCTCCGCATAGATGAGCTTCGCCGCCCATCTTCCAAGGTCTGAGCTTGTTAGCTGCTCCATGGGGAGTCTCGCCAAAAGCGCGGAAGGAGTGAGTCCTCTTGCAGCGGCTAGGTCCGCGCTGGAACGCTTGAATAGGACTTGCTCCTCCTTCGAATTGAACAGAATCGTCGAACGGAGCTTGCTGCTTGCAGTGGTCAATGCCATTGATAACCTCCTCTCTCTTACCTGATGGTAACAGTCTACCATTAGTGTCAGTACTATGCGAGCGCTATTTGTTAGACGAATCACTAATCTTCTCGAACACCTCCGCTGCATTACGGTCGTTTGCTCTGATTGCATGGGTGTAGAAGTTTGCTGTTGTACTTGCGGAGGCATGGCCCATTCGCGCTTGAACGGTCTTCAAATCGACATTGCTCGCCACGAGGGCGGTCGCGGCGGTGTGACGTAGGCCATGAGGAACGAGTCCCGAGTATCCCGTCCCGCGTGTGTGGAGCTTGCCGTCGCGCATAAACTGTCTAGTCACGTTGCTGTAGCTTCCATAGCCGTTGTCGACGCAGAAGTCCCTAAACCATCGGGAATAGTTGTGCCCCTCTGGCCGGGTGACGCTTATACGGCGGAAGCCATCGGCATCCTTTCCAACGCTGAATGCGTGAACGATAGGATCGGTGTCCTTTCGTTCCAGCCCACGACGTTTGAATATGTCGTTTTGCATGTCCTTCCATTTGTCCAAGTAGTCGGCCAGCGTTTTGTCTATAGAGAGAATGCGTCTGCTCATTTCAGATTTCGGGGGCCTCAAGGTCTTGTCGCTGGTGTACTGGCGGATAATTCGGAGCTCCATGGCATCGGGGTTGTAATCGAGCCAGCTGAGTCCTAATGCCTCGCCTTTCCTCAGCCCAAGGTGGAAAATGAGCATGGTGCAGACGGTCATGGGCCCCATTGGCTCGGTGAGCAAACATTCGGTGAATCTCGGTAGCTCATCAGGGGGAAGAAAGTTGCGTGCTCGAAGATCTGGTTTTGGAAGCTTGATGCCTATGCAAGGATTTCGGCTAATCAGCTCGTTTTCAAAGGCATCTTGCATGACCTGCTTAAGCTTAACGTGAATGCGACGAATCTCGGCATCGGTGAATCTTCCATTTGAACGAGCGTCCGCATAGGCGCGCTTAATGTCATCGGGTCTCAGGTCGTCTAGGGGCATGTCTCCGAACAGCTCACGAATATGTCGTACGTCGTAACCCTCTCTTTGATACGAGAGGGGCGAGCCAAAAGAATTCTCCCGGAGCACATGGAAGTCTTCGGCATACGCTGCAACGGTGCTAGGTGCATCCCTAGATGGTTCGTAGCTCTCAAGTTCCTTGCGGTACTCATCAAGAGCGTTCGCGACTTCGCTGGGCCAGTTCTTGGGGTTCTTACTCTTGCAGTGGATGGTTCTCTTAGGCGTTTTGAGATACTTAACCTTGCTGCCGTTCTTTCCGGAGTTTGGATCTCGCCCGAGGGAAAAGTAAATCTTGAATGAGCCCGGCTTTCCTTTGATGGGCTCAGAGGTTCCCTTTGCGGTTGGTTTGATTCTGTTTTCCAAAAGAGTCCTCCAAGGGGATTACGTTAGGCTCGGGGCCGGGGCTTTGAAGGCCTCGGCCCCGAGCCTAACGTAAATTTTTCACCCCTGCAAGCCGTCAATATGGCTTTCAGGGGTGAAAAAAGGGTGAAAATAAAATCTAATAGCAACGAGCGGAAACGTTAAAATAGCTAAACTACCTGCGAATATATATAACAGAGCAAAAATGCATTTCCCCAGTTAAGATGAATGGCCATGACCTCCTAAAGCGGGTGTCGACGGTTCGAATCCGCCCGGGGGCACCAGAGATTTGCCGAGCCCGGTACCACCACGGTGCCGGGCTCTTCTGGTCTAAAGGCCGGATTCGGACCGTCGACACCCGCGTCACCAATTTCCCCGCGGGGGGAGTTTTCGAATCCGCCCGGGGGCACCAGAGGAATATCGAGCCCGGTACCGCTATGGTGCCGGGCTCTTCTGGTCTAAGGGCAGGATTCGGACCGTCGACACCCGCGTCACCAATTTCCTCGCGGGGGGAGTTTTCGAATCCGCCCGGGGGCACCAGAGATTTGCCGAGCCCGGTACCACCACGGTGCCGGGCTCTTCTGGTTTAAAGGTATGCCGTGGTTTTCGCTACTTCAGATGAAGAAAGCGCCCGTTTGCAGGGGGAGCAAACGGGCGCAATTGAGCGAATGTATTTGCATCATCAGCCGCTGTGGGCAACGTCTTGATGACTAGTTGGTCGTACCGGAATCGTCGCCTGAATCAGTACCAGAGCCAGAAATCGAAACCGTCAACGTGATCGTGTTGTCGGTGGACTGCTTACCGGTGGGGGAGACGCCCGTAACGGTGGCGTTTTCGTTGCCGCTCACGGGGTTGCCGTTCTGATCGCAGAATGCGATGTTGTAGAACCCGGCGTTGTTGAGCGCGGTAACGGCGGCGGAAATGCTCTTGCCGTACAGGTTGCCCGGAACGCTGGCCTTGCCGGACTTCTTGGCAATGACGACGGTAATCGTGGCGCCGGGCTTCTGCTTGCCGCTGGGGTTCCAGCTGATCACGGTGCCTTCGGTAACCGAGTCGTTCTCCTGGTAGCTCACGTCGACGCCAAAGCCTGCCATATCGAGGGCATTGCGCGCTTGGGCTTCGGTCATGTCGGTCAGATCGGGGACGGACGTGGTATCCGGGCCGCTCGAGACCTTGTACGAGATGGTCGTGCCCTTCGCGACTTCCTTACCGGCTTCGGTGCCCTGCTCAAAGACCTGGCCCTCATCGGCCTCGTTGGCCTCCTCGGAGGCGTTGCCCTTCAGGCCAACGCTTGCCAGCGCGGCTTCTGCCTGGTCCTTGGTCAGGCCGACAAGCCGGGGAACCTCAACCTTCTCGGAGGGCTTGGGGCCCTTGGAGATTACCAGGTTCACCTTGGTGCCCTTGGCCTTCTTGGTGTTGCCGTTGGGCGTCTGCTCGGCGACCTTGCCCTCGTCGACATCGTCGTTGTAGCTTTGGTCGATGGTGCCGACCTCGAGGCCGGCTTCCTTGATCAGCTCGACGGCAGTCTGCTGGTCCTTGCCCAGCACATCGGGCACGGTGACCTGCTCGCCGCCAAAGAGTCCTGTGGCAAAGGCCACCACGATGCCGATGACGGCAACGGCTGCCACCACGGCGGCGATGATCTTGTTCTTGTTGGATTTGGGCTTTTCGACCTCGTAGGAGCCGGTGGAGCCCGAAACCGAGCTACGGGCGGTATTCTGGCTGCTCACGCCCGAGACGGGACGAACCATGGCGCGCGTCTGATCGGAAAGCTCGCGAGTCTTGGTGGCGCCCGGCTCACCGGGGGCACCGATGATGCGCGTGGGCTCCGAGATGTTTACGGCACGACCGGACAGGTAGCTGTTGAGCACCTGACGCAGCTCGTCGGCGGTCTGGAAGCGGTTTGCCGGGTCCTTCTCCATGCACTTGAGGATGATGCGCTCAAGGTCGGCGTCGACACCGGAGTTGATCTGGCTCGGCGGAATAGGCAGCTCGTTGACCTGCTTGAGTGCGACCGAGATGGCGTCGTCACCGTCAAAGGGAACGCGGCCGGTGGCGCACTCGTACATCACGACGCCCAGCGAGTAGATATCCGAGGTGGGACCGAGGTCCTGACCACGGGTCTGCTCGGGGCTGACGTAGTGGGCGGTTCCCAGCACGTTGTTGTCTTGCGTGAGGTGGCTGTTCTTGGCGCGCGCGATGCCAAAGTCCATCACCTTGATGTTGCCGTCGGGCAGCACCATGATGTTCTGCGGCTTAATGTCGCGGTGGATGATCTCGTGCTTGTGGGCGACCGAAAGTGCAGAGCTGATCTGCGAGCCGATCTGGGCGACCTTCTTGGGGTCGAGGGCGCCGTGGCTCTTGATGCCGCTCTTAAGGTCGGTGCCGCGCAGGTACTCCATGACGATGTAATAGGTGTCGCCGTCCTTGCCCCAATCGTAGACGCCCACGATATAGGGGGAGGAGAGACCGGCTGCTGCCTGGGCCTCCTGCTTAAAGCGTGCGGCGAAGGTTGCGTCGCCAGCATACTGCGGCAGCATGATCTTGACGGCAACCGTGCGGTCGAGGACCTGGTCCTGCGCACGGAAGACGGTCGCCATGCCGCCTGTCCCCACCTTATCCTTGAGGAGGTATCTTCCCCCGAGGACCCTCTGTTCCATTCCTGCTCCTAACATAACTATTCGCTCAACGATGTGTGTAGTACCTACGATGTGGCCGCTGGGGCCGTGTGGCGCGTTGCCGCTAGCTCTTCGGCCGCGGCGCGCCTCGGGTGTCCGATTCGATCATGGGCATCACGCTCCCTGTGCGGCGAGCGCCGCGGTCAGGACGATGCCGGCAATCTTGGCCGCCTTGACGTCGTGTTTGTCGTAATCCTCCAAGGCCACCGAGATGGCGACCGTGGGTGAATCGTAAGGTGCAAAGCCAACGAACATCGAGTTGACGTTGGTGCCGCCGGTCTCGGCCGAGCCGGTCTTGCCGGCGACCTTGACGCCGGGGACCTGGGCATCGGTGCCGGTGCCGGACTGGACGACGGCAAGCATGGCCTGCTTGACCTGGTCGGCCGTGGCGGAGCTGACGGCCTGACCCAGCGAGCGGGACTGCGTGGTCTTGACCACGGTTCCGTCCGGGGCGAGTACCTGGGCTACAAAGTATGGGTCCATGACCACGCCACTGTTAGCGATGGCGGCGGCAATTACGGCGTTTTGCATGACGGTGGTCTGCGGGCCGGGCGTGTGGTCCATGCCGACAGGCTGGCCGGCGCCGGCCCAGGCGGTCTCCCACTCGGTCATGAGCGACGGGTCGGCCATGATGGAGGCCGTGGAGGCCAGGTCCTGGCCGAGCTTTTGGCCGTAGCCAAAGGCGTTGGCAAACTGCACGAGCGTGTTTGCGCCAACTTCGTTTGCCACCTGGCCAAAGACGACGTTGGAGGACACGGCAAAGGCCTGCTGCAGGCTGATGGTGCCGTAGCTCTCGTTGGCATAGTTGGTGACCGGTGCGTTGCCGATGTCCATGGAGCCGGGCGCCTGGTAGGTGCTGGTAAGGCTGGCGGTACCGGTCTCGAGTGCCGCGGAAAGCGTAACGACCTTAAACGTGGAGCCCGGCGTGTACAGCGCGTCCATGGCGCGATTGTACATAGAGCCGTCCTCGCCGCCGCCCGCCTGCAGCAGGGCGTCGATGTTGGTGTTGTCGTAGGTGGGCGAGCTGGCACATGCGAGCACCGCGCCAGTACGCGGATCGATGACCACTACAGCGCCCTTAAAGCCCTTGAGCGCCTGCTCGGCCGCCGTCTGGATACGCGAGTCAATGGTGAGCTTGGCGGTGTTGCCCGGCTGGGTCTGGCCCGCGAGCGACGCGATGGCGTTGTTCCAGCTGGAGTAATCCTTAGAGCCGGTGAGCGTGTCGTTCATGACGCTCTCGATGGCAGTGGTGCCATACTGCTGGCTCACGTAGCCAACCACGTGCGCTGCCAGGTTGCCGTTGGGGTAGGAGCGTACGTAGGTGCCGTCCTCCTGCTGCAGCGACTCGGCCAGCGTCACGCCATCGGACGTGATGATGGAGCCGCGCTGGATGTACTTGGAGCGGGCGATGGTGTGGTTGTTGGTCGGCATGTCCTGATAGTCCTTGGCCTTGATGACCTGGACATAGGTGAGGTTGCCGATAAGGATGGCGAACAGCGCCGTAAAGGCGAGCACCGCACGGGTTAGACGGTTGGCGAGCGCAACGCGGCCGAGCACGCCGGATTCAGGCGTGTCGAGCAGGCGACGACGCATGCGCGAGCCGACGGAATGGCTGCCGCTGCCGTAGGAAGACGAGGCGGCAAAGCGCGTGCCCGTCGGGGCGGCGGCAGATGCGACCTGATCATCGGTGATGGCGGCCATGGTGCCGGTGCCGGTGAGCTCGGCCTCGCGTCCGGTCGCCTCGTCACCGGCGCGCAGCAGGAGCGCGACGATGATAAAGCTCGCCAGCAGCGAGGAGCCGCCCTGGCTCATAAAGGGCAGGGTGACGCCGGTCAGCGGGATCAGGCGGGTTACGCCGCCAACGATTAAAAAGGCCTGGAAGCTGATGGCGGCCGTAAGGCCCGTGGCACTAAAGGCTGCGAGGTCGGATTTAGCGCGGGCGGCCGTGGTGAGGCCACGCACGGCAAAGAGCATAAACAGGATGAGCACGGCGCCGCCGCCCAAAAGGCCCATCTCCTCGCCGATGGCCGAGAAGATAAAGTCGGACTCGACGACAGGGATGTTGTTGGCCATGCCGTTGCCGATGCCAACGCCGACCAGACCGCCATCGGCAAGCGAGAAGAGCGACTGGACGATCTGGTAGCCCTGGCCCTGGGCGTCCTTAAACGGATCGACCCAAACCTGGAAACGCACCTGAACGTGAGACAGGAACTTGTAGGCGCCCACGGCTCCGACAGCTAAGAGTGCAAGGCCGATAACGACATACGAGAATCGTCCCGTGGCAACGTAGAGCATCAGCAAGAAGATGGTGTAGAACAGCACGGCCGAACCCAGGTCGCGTTCGAAGACGACGACGAGCAGGCACACACCCCACACGGCAAACAGCGGCAGCAGCAGTCGCAGGCGAGGGATCTTAAAGCCCAGGATCTTGCGGTTGGAGATGGAGAGCAGCTCGCGGTTCTCGGCCAGGTACCCGGCCAGGAACAGCACGATAAAGACCTTGGCGAACTCGCCGGGCTGGATGGTAAAGCCCGCGATGCGAATCCACAGCTTGGAGCCCGAGATCGTGGTGCCGATAAAGATCGGCAGCATCAGCAGAATGATGCCGATAATGCCAAAGGTGTACTTGTAGCGCATGACCACGTCGAGGTTCTTAACCAACGCGAGCGTTCCCACCATCAGGGCCACCGAGACAAACAGGATGATGAGCTGTGAGATGGCGAGAGCGGGGGCGAGACGCGTCACGAACGTGATGCCGATGCCCGAAAGCACAAAGACAATGGGCAGGATGGCGGGGTCGGCACCGGGCGCCAAGATGCGCACGGCAATGTGCGCCGCGGCAAAGGCGGCAAAGAGGCCAATCGGTACGGCGAGCGTCTCAAAGGAGATGGCAGCGCCCGCGGTGAGGACGTACATCGCATACAGCAGGATGACGGGGAACGCCGAGGCGATGAGCAAGAGCAGCTCGGTGTTGCGGCGACTCATAAGCGGCACTCCCTTTCTAATTCTTATCGGAGGCTTCGGCCTCGGCGGACTGTTCGGCGGTTTTCTCAGAATCTGATTCGGAGGTCGATCCCTGATTGGTGTTGTCGCGAATCGTTTGCGCGTCGATCACCTGGCGGGTCTGTTCCTCGTCGATCTGGTGGCGGTACTTGGATATCGTGTCTTGCGCATCGTCGACACTTGTTTGCGGAATGCCCGCCTTGAGACGGTTTTGCGTGTCTTCGGGCAGGTCGGACAGCTTAATGCTGGTTTCGCTTTCGAGCCAGTGGAGCTTGAGTCCGAGCGGCTTGCCGGGCAGGCCGCGCCAGACGGCGACATTGCCCTGGTAGGTACCCAGGTAGTACGAGCCGGTAACGCCTGCGTATGCCCAGATGGCAGCCGCCAACACCAAGACGAGACCCAAGACGACGCCGATGGTGACGTTGCGGCGACGCACGCGTTGCGCCTCGCGCATAACGCCATCGTCAACCAGGTCAACGACTACTACGGTCACGTTGTCGTGGCCGCCGGCGGCAAGCGCCGCGTCCACTAGGTTGTCGACGCAGATTTGCGCGGTTGAGGACTGCGTGGCGATGTTCTCGATATCGCTATCGGGAATCATGCTCGAAAGGCCGTCGGAGCACAGGATCAGGCGGTCGCCTTCCTCGATATGCAGAGTGAAGTGGTCGGCATACATGGCGGGGTCCGAGCCCAGCGCACGGGTGATGACCGAACGGTTGGGGTGGACGCGAGCCTCGTCTGCCGTAATCTCGCCGGCGTCCACGAGCTCCTCCACGTAGGAGTGGTCGCGGGTCACGCGGATGAGCGTGCCCTCGTGGAGCAGGTAGGCGCGAGAGTCACCCACGTGGGCGATGGCGAGCGTGTCGTTTTCGATATAGGCGCAGGTGGCCGTGCAGCCCATGCCGGGCTTGCCCAGGCCGTTCAGGGCCGCCTCGATTACGGCGGCGTTGGCTGCCTCGACGGCTGCGGCCAGGCGTGCTGCGTCGGCGGACTGCGGGGCCGTCTTGGCAATAGTCTCGACGGCGATGGAAGAGGCTACCTCGCCGGCGGCGTGACCGCCCATGCCGTCGCATACGCAAAAGAGCGGCGACTGCACCAGGTAGGAATCCTCATTGTGCGGGCGTACGCAGCCAACGTCGGAGCGGGCGCCCCACATGAGTTGCGTGGTGGTGCCGGCATCATAGGTCGAGTCGGTCTCGATGCGCTCCTCGGTCAGGGGCTCAAAGCTCATGGTCGAGCCGGGGTCTTTGAGCTTGGCCTCAACGGCGGCAACGTCGATCTCGGCTGTGTCACCGGGAGAGACGGTGTCGGTCTCGGCGTTTGATTCGGAATCGCCGGTGTCCGGGGAGCCGGGCTCCTCGGACACGCGGGCGGTCGACTCGTCGTCTTGCGGGCTGACGTCTATAGGCTCGGGCGTCGCAAAGTGCGACGGCGCGGGCATGCTTTGCGACTGGGCGGCGGGCTCGGCCACGGCATCGGACTCGCTTGCGGGCGCAGGCTGCGGGGTCTTGGGTGCAGGGCCGTCCTCGGGGGATGGCTCCGCTTCGGGCGCCGGCGTAGACACGGGCGCAACTTCGGATGCCGGAGCTATGGGAAACGCCGGCGCGGCGGGCTCGGGTGCCGCAAACACCGCAGCGCTCTCGTTGATTGCCGCGGCGACGGGCTCTGCAAAGTGAGCTGGCGCCGAGGTTGCTTCGGGCGCTGTGGGCTGTTCCGCAGCATGTGCGCCGATGGGCGCCGCTACGGCATCCGCTTCGTCCTCGTTATCGGCGAGATCCGAAATATCATGCGTTACATGCGAAAGAGGCAGGGAGAACACGGTGTCCTCGGGTTCCACGGGTGCGGAGCCCGCCGGAGCGGCGTGGGCCGGCGCAGCTGTGGCGGCAGCCGGTGCCTCGGTCATAGTCGCGGACTTGTTCTCCTCGTCGATCATCGACGGTTCACCTTCATGACCACATCGCCGATCTGGACTTCGTCGCCCTCGCGCAGCGTTGCGGGCTCCACAAGCTGGCGGCCGTTGACGAGCGTGCCGTTAAGCGAGTTGAGGTCCTCGATGATGAGCGCCGGGCCCTGCAGCGAAAAGCGCGCATGCGAGGCCGAGACGAATGGTTCGTTGATGCAGATGTCCGAAGATGGCGAGCGACCGACGATGACGGGGCCGAGCATGTCTACGTGGATGCCGCGGATACCGCGCGGACCCTTGTCCACATCGATCGTCCAGATAGCCGAGTCGCGGCGCTGTCCGCGCACAAGCCCCACGCCGGTCTTCATGACGGCGAACAGGAAGATATAGAGCAGGGCGACCAGGACGATGCGGCCTGCAAAAAGGACGATATCGATGTTCATAAGCGACTATCCCCTAAATTCAAAGGTGCTCAGGCCAAACGTCAGCAGATCGCCGTTGCGCAGCGGGCAGCGCGTAATGCGGCGGTTGTTGACGAGTGTGCCGTTGGTGGAATTGAGGTCCTCGATCGACCAATCCGAGCCCGTAAAGGTGAGCTGGGCGTGGCGGCGCGACACGTTGGGGTCGCGCAGGGCAATGTCGGAAACTGAGCGCTCGCGACCGATGGTCACCTGTGCGGAGGTGATGCTATGGCTCTCGCCGCTCACGACGTCGACGAGCTGGGCGAGCGGGCGCTGCGGGGCGCGAGTGCTCGCCATGTTGGAGGCGATGCCGGCTGCGGCGCCTAGGCCCACGGCGGCACCGGTCGCGGCGGCTCCGCCCATGCCGGCAAGCGCGTCGCGCGAGACGGTCTGCGGCACCGGGATGGGTGCGGCGGCGGGGTCGGGGACGCTAGGCGCGAAGGGGTCTGCCACGGCAAGCGGGTCGGGAGCGGCGGCGCGAGGCGTCGGCTGCTGCTGGGGCATGGCGGCGGGGCGCTGCTGCTGCGGGGCAGCAAACTGCTGCTGGCCGGCGCGCGGGGCGCTGGCGGCACGGCTTGCCGCGGAGTTGTTTTGGCCCAGACCGTTTTGATAGGCGCGCTCTTCTTCGTACAGGCGGCCGAGCGTGGGGGCATCGACGTTCTCGGCAAAGACCGAGAACTTGCCGGCGCGCAGCTGCGGATCGATCATAAAGCGCACGAGGGGCTCGCCGACAAAGACGTAGCGGCGCTTTTCGGCCTGTGCCTTCACGAACTCGCGGACCTCGCGCGAAAGCTCGGGGTAGAACGGGGCGAGCATGGGATCGTCGTCGGCGGCGATCAGGATGGTATAGAGTGCCGGCGCCGTGTTGACGCCGTTAATCACCAGAGTCTGATCCTCCATGTCGCGAGCGGCCTGCTTGGCAAGCTTCTTAAAGGAGAACGGGGCACGGGTGGCACCGAAGATGCCGGCCACGTGGTCCTCGAAGATGTTCAGGAAGTTCACGAAAGATCACTCTCCGTATAGGTTCTTTGGTATCCGAGCAAATATAGGCATATCCCAACGATTATAGAGGATAGGGTTCCCGCAACTGCCGCCTTGGCGGCGACCGCGGCTGCAAGGCTGGCAATTTCCATATGGTGTGCAAGACAGGATGCCGCTGCGCAGCCGATGCCGGTGACAGCGATGGCGGCGATTGCGGCAAGGTTTGAGCCCTGGTCGGCACGCTTGGCATGGGCATTGAGCAGCGCAGATGACGCCGCGGCAGTTGTCGCGACCAGCACAAAGGCAGCCCAAAGGAGCGGGTCTTCCAGCGCTGCGGCAACGTTACCGAGCCCCAGCACGCCTCCGGCTGAAAGCGCGACCGTGGCCAGACGGGCAAAAAGCACGCCCATGCCCGTTGCCGCGGCGGCGCTTGCCGGGCCGAGCCAAAATGACGCGACGCCGGCGGCGACCCCAGCTGCCAGGAAGGTATTGCCAGTCAGACAGCCAAGCGCGAGTGCACAGGTGAGCGCGGCGCTCGCGGCAGCCTCGGTGCGACCCCAGGCAATCCACCAACCGGACATGGCAGCGGCAAAGATCACCGCGACGGGCAACATCGACAGGATGCCCTGCGCCTGCATGGTGGCGTTGGCCATGAGCACCAAAAAGCCCACGGCCGAGATGGCCGAGCCAATCTGCGGTGCCAAGCCGGCTGCCGCGCCAATAGCGATAGCCGCGACGACCAACCCGGGAAGCGCCGCGACCCCGGCCGTTTGCATCAGCAAAAAGCTAAAGGTGCCGCACGTTAGCGCCGAGATAGCGTGCATGGTGTAGTCGCGCGCATGGCTCCAGCGCGTGCCCGCCCAGCCGAGCGCGGGGTCGACCTCGATGGCGTCGTCCTCGTAGTACGACGGCTCGATATCGTCGAGCTCCTGCTCGTCATCCGAAAGCTCGCCAACCATTTGCTCCAGACTGCGACGGCCCTCGCGCACGCTGCCCAGACCGGCAAGGAGTTGGTCGCAAAATGCCTCGATGCTGTTGGGGCGGTCCTGCGGCATGGGGGAGAGCGCGCTCATGAGCGCGGCCTCGGCTCCCGGGGGAAAGTGTGGTATCAGCTCGCTGGGATAGGTGGCGCCGCCGATGATGCGGTCGAGCGAGTCGGCGGGCGTGGCCGCCATAAAGGGAGCGCTGCCGCACAAGCCCTCATAGATAACGCAGGCAAGGGCAAAGACATCGGCGCGTTCGTCGACCGTGCCGGTCTCGATATCGAGCTGCTCGGGCGGCATGTAGCCGATGGTGCCGCCGCGCGAGCCGCCAAAGCCACCGGCGGACGACAGTCGCGCCATGCCAAAGTCGGTGAGCTTTACATTGCCCGAGTGGTCGATGAGCACGTTGGCGGGCTTAATGTCCAGGTGGAGTACGCCATTACTGTGGGCGAAGGTGAGCGCCTGGCCCAGGGCATCGGCAATGGCCGCGGCCTCGTCAAAGGTAAGTGAGTGGCCGTCCACGCGATGCAAAAACTCGGCCAGCGACATGCCATCGACATATTCCATAACCAGGTAGGCATAGGCTGTGTCATGCGTAAAGTCGATGACCTGCACGATATTGGGATGTTGAAGCATGGCGGCAGTGTGCGCCTCGCGCAGGACATCCATGATGTCGCTGGCGGGCATGCCGGCGCCGTTGATAAGGGGGATGCGCTTAATGGCGACGCGGCGGCGCAGGTGCGTGTCGCGGCAGATCTCGATGGAGCCAAAACCGCCGGTCGTAAGTGTCTCGAGCGGCTGGTACCGCTTGAGCAGCTCGCGAGAGCTGGTGCCCTCCAAAGGAACGTCCGGCGAGAACCGGGCGGTATGTTGCGAGAAAAGCGGCATGGCCAACCCTCGTGCGTTTAAAGTTCGTTTGCGAGCGGCGGGCGCGGGGCCGAGCCGTTCGCGGTGGCATAGATGCTGCTAGTGTAGCACGCTCGGGCGGATGGCGAGGATAGCGGGATGCGAGGCTGCCTGTCTGGTCTGGCCTTAGCGCTTCTTCTTGTTCTTCTTCTGCTTGCGCTGCTTGCCTTTGGTCTCCTGGGGCTTGTCGCCCTGCTTGGCCTCGGCGGCGGCCTTCTCGGCCTTCATCTTCTTGCGTTTGGTCTCGATGCGGAGTTTTTTGTTGATGCGCGCCTTGAGGAAGGAGCCAAACTGCTCGGCATCGCCGCGGACGAAGGTGTCCTTGGGGATCGTCACGCCCTGGTCGGCGAACATGGCCACAAAGATGCGCTCGCCGTCGAGCACGTGGTCGAGCTTCTCAAACGGGAAGAACTGCGACTTGCCGCTCTTGCCCCATACCATCAGGCCGTTCTCGTTGGCGGCGACGCGGCGGTAGCGGCCGCCCATGGACTCGTCGGTCTCGACGGCATCGATAAAGTCGCGGGCGAGCGTGTGGTGGAGGTTCTTGCTCCACCAGGCCAAAAAGGCGCCGAACACGATCAAGACGACGCCGAACTTGATCCAGCTGCCGCCGGCCACCAGCATGCCGATGCCGATGAGCGCGGCAATCGCGGCGGCGACGTACAGGGAGCCACGGCGCCTGGGCGAGGCGACCAGGCGCGCAAAGTCGGTGACGAGGTCGTTTTCGTACTGATACTCGTTGAGGTATAGAATGCCGTCATCGGCTGCGGCCTGCGTCTCGAGCGCGACCTCGACCTGGTCGGCTGCTTCGGAGGGAACGAGGTTGCTCTCTGCGTCTGCCATACTCTTTGGACTCCTAGCGCGGCGGGCTCGCCGTACGGGTTATTATGGATGCGGTATGCCGTGCGACCGTATGGCCGTCGCGGCAACAAGACTCAGTATACCCGGGGGAGCACCCATGGAATCGTTGTACCGAAAGTATCGCCCGCTCACCTTCGACTCCGTGGTGGGCCAGCAGCACATCGTCTCGACGCTCGAGCACGCCATTACCGAGGGGCGCCTGTCCCACGCTTACCTGTTCTGCGGTCCGCGCGGCACGGGCAAGACCACCATGGCGCGCATCCTTGCCAAGGCGCTGCTGTGCCGCAATGCCGAGGCGGCGCGCGCCGAGGGTGCGAGCGGCTGCATGCCCGACGGCACCTGTGAGGAATGCGAGCTCATCGCCGAGGGCAACCACCCCGATGTCTACGAGCTCGATGCCGCAAGCCGTACCGGTGTAGACAACGTGCGCGAGGAGATCATCAACTCCGTTAACTTTGCCCCGGTGCGTGGTAAGTACAAGATCTATATCATCGACGAGGTCCACATGCTCACGACGGCGGCGTTCAACGCGCTGCTCAAGACGCTCGAGGAGCCACCGGCGCACGTGATCTTTGTGCTGTGCACCACCGACCCGCAAAAGATTCTGGAGACCATCCTCTCGCGCTGCCAGCGTTTCGATTTCCACCGCATCGGTAACGAGGATATTGAGCATCGCCTGGCATACGTGTGCGAGCAGGAGGGCTTCGATTACGACGACGAGGCGCTGGCTATCGTGGCGCGCCATGCCAAGGGTGGCATGCGCGACGCATTGTCCACGCTGGAGCAGCTGAGCGTCTTTGGTAACGGTTCTGTGCATGCGGACGACGCCCGCTCGCTTTTAGGCGAGGTTTCGGACCAGATTCTGGGCGAGTTTTCCCGCGCCATTGCCGATCGCGATGTTGCCGAGCTCTATGGACTGATTCGTGCGCAGGTCGAGGAAGGAAACGACCTGCTGGAGCTGACGCGCGACCTGGTGGCGCATGTGCGTGACGTGTACGTTGCCTGCGTTGCCGGTGCCCGCGCCGAGCTGTTTGAGGGCGGCTCCGAGCAGGCCGAGGCGCTTGCTGCCGAGGCCGCTGCCTTTGGCGAGCATCCTGCCGATCGCCTGGCCCGCGTGCTGACAGTGCTCGACGATGCCGCACTGGAGATGAGGGGCGCGAGCGACGTGCGCCTGGTGCTCGAGATTGCCTGCACGCGTCTGGCACGTCCCGAGGCTGATTTAACGATTGAGGCATTGGCCGAGCGCGTGGCACGCCTGGAGGCCATGGTTGCCAACGGCGCCGTGCCGGCGAGCGTGGCTGCTGCTCAGGCCGCCGCGCCTGCAGCATCCGTACCCGCTGCTGCCCAGCAACCGACGCTCATTTCGGGCGCCCGTGCTGCCGCTCCGGCGGCATCTGCTACCCCCGCTGATACGTCCGCGCGCCAGGGCGGTATGCCTTGGGACCGTGGTGCTGCCGCTCCGGCGGCTCAGCCTGCGCCCCGTTCTGCGTCCGTGTCGGCTTCCAAGCCTGCAGCGTCTGCACCTCAGTCTGCGCCGGCTCCGACGCCTCAGCCCGTTGCGGCCCCCGCGCCTGCCACCGCTCCGGCACCTAAGCCCCAGCCCAGCACCGCCGCCCAGGTTGCTGCCGCCGGTGCTGCCGAGACGCCCGCGGTCGAGGATGCCGGAGAGCTGCAGCGCAAATGGGCCGAGGTTGTCGAGCGTGTCAAGGCGCGTCAGGCTTCCTACGCAGGGCTTTTGCTCAACGCCCGCGCCACGGCCGACGACGGCTCCAAGCTCACGGTCTCGTTCCCCGCGGGCTCGACCTTTGCCATCAAGATGCTCGGCCGCGCTGACACGCAGTCGGTGGTCCTGCCGACGGTCTGCGCGGTCTTCGGTCGTCGCACCGTCGACTACGTCCTGGATGGAGGTGGCACGCCGGCTCCTCAACATGAGGAGCATTCTCCATCTGCACGGGCTGCGGCATCTGCGGACCCGCAGCCCGTGTCCTCGGCGGCCCCTGTATCCTCGAGCGCCAGCGCGCCGCAGCAGCAAGCGGCACCGGTAGCGGCATCGACCCCGTCGGCGCCTAAGCCAGCCGCGGCCAAATCGGCTGCTTCGGTCCCCGCGCCCAAGCCTGCCGCTGCGCCTGCGCCCAAGTCATCCGACCTGGGCAAGGCCCCCTGGCTGCGCTCGGACAACCCTGCCGGCGCTCCCGCCACGGGCAAGCTCCCGACTGAGCCTGCGCCCCGCGCGCCCGAGCGCGCGTCCGGTCCCAAGGCTCAGCCGTCCGCGCAGTCTGCGCCGTGGGAATCCGAGCAGGTGCCCTACGACGATGCCATGGTCGCCGGTTTTGCCGCCGATGCGGGCGGGGACGATCTGCCTCCGTTCGACGCGCCGGCCACGGCGTCCGCGCCCAAGCCCGCCGCAACTGCCCCCAAAGAGGGGGACGCTCCTGCAGCTCCCTGGGAGTCCAACCCCGGCGCGGGCAGCCCCTTCGGCCATCGGGGCGCAGCCCCGAGCATCCCGCAGACCGAGGACGAGGCCAAAGCCCTCATCCGCAGCGTCTTCGGTCAGTCCACCATCTTCAAGCCGGTGGAGTAGCTGCGCAGGCGGGTATACTGCTCAAGAAGAGACGTCTTTGAACGGAGCGAGCTTATGATGTGGGAATATGTCCGCCTTGAGGACGATACGCAAGTTTCGTATTCCGAAGTCCGGGAGGACAATACGGTGAAGGTCGTTGTGGAGCGCCCACGCGATTGGGGTTTTGACACGGCGGAGTGCATCTTGCCGGCATTCAATTGGGTGTCACACGAGGGCTTTAGCGAAGCGGACCTCAAAGAACTCGATGATTTTGTACGCAACAACGCCCCGCTCATCTTGCGTTTTGCTTACGAAGGCGGACGAGTCTATGCCTAGTCTGTTTCGACTCGGGCCGTACATCATCTTCTTCTGGACGGGGGAGAACGGCGAACCTGTCCATGTTCATATCGCGGTCGAGCGCCCCACCGCCGAGGCGACCAAGATATGGCTTACCCGCTCCGGCGGATGCAAGCTGGCCCATAACAAGGGCGATATTCCTGCTCGGGATTTACGCGATATCATGCAGTTTGTTTCATCTAACCATGCGCTGATTTGCAAACGCTGGAAAGAAACAACCGGTGGGCTGTCGTTTTACTGTTGAGAATCGCTTGCTGGGCTTAGGACCCCTAGCTCTTTAGGGGCTTTTTATCCGGGCGCATTTGTATTTCGGACATGTGTAGTGTGGTGCCGCGTATGTCGCATTCGAGCAGACAGGTACGTGACGGTCGGCCTAGGATGCTGAGGTCGATGCGATACGTCGCATGGCTGTCCGTGTACTCGACTTGTTCGGCGTTGACGGTTGCTCCGATTGCCAAATAAACGCCTGGCTCGGCATCGACAATCTTGGCGTCCTTTATCTTGACCTTGAACTCTTGGTAGAGGGACGGGCTGTTGTAGTAAATGGTTCGGGTTCCATCGGTGCACTCATCGGTCGCTTCCCATTTGACGGTGGGCTGGTCCGAGCTGGTTATCAGCAGTTCTGCTCCAAAGGCTATAGCATGGGTGATGACAACCAGCAATGCCCAGCCGACAAAGAGATAGAGAACCACATATGCAACGGGGTGTTTTGAGCGGATGTTTTGGAGCGCGTCGGGGGCATTCATGGGGCACCTCCAAATTGCTATCTATGACAATCAAATTATACCCTGCCGCCATGTGCTCCGCCTCGAGCAGCGGTTTGGCATTTAGCTATTTAGTGGCACACATGAAATGCCGGATTCGGCTCTACTAGATTGAGTATGCGATATTATGCAACCTTGCATAATTCGGCCTTGCATAATCTTTGCGCGTGGTTTGTATTGGAGGACATGTATATCGACTGAGGTAGCGTGTCCGCCCCGCTCTCTGGCCTCGCACCGTGGTACGATTTTTGAGTTTGAAAGTCCCGCCGCGCTCCGGCTGCCCTTGCAGCTCGGCGTGCGGCCGCACGTAAAGGAGCCATCATGGCCGGTATGAACATGCAGCAGATGATGAAGCAGGCTCGCAAGATGCAGGAGCAGCTTGCCGCCGCGCAGGAGAACCTCAAGTCCCAGACCGTCGACGCCTCTGCCGGCGGCGGTATGGTCAAGGTGACCGTTAACGGCGAGATGGAGCTCGTCAACCTCACCATCGACCCCGATGCCCTCGATCCCGAGGACGTCGATATGCTGCAGGACATGATCATGGCTGCCGTCAACGAGGCCGTCCGCGGCGTCAACGAGCTCGCCAACAAGCAGATGGGCGCCATCACCGGCGGCCTCAACATCCCGGGCATGCCGTTCTAAGACACGCATATATATGAGTGCGAATCACAGTCTGCAAAAACTGCTCGATGAGCTGGGCCGTCTGCCGGGCATTGGTCCCAAGTCGGCCCAGCGCATCGCCTATTATCTGCTCGAGGCCGATGCCGAGGAGGCCCGCCGCCTGGCCGAGGCCATCCTGGAGGTTAAGCAGGAGGTCCACTTTTGCAGCCGTTGCTTTAACTACGCCACGGCCGACGAGTGCTCCATCTGCCAGGACCCGATGCGCGATACCACTCGCATTTGCGTGGTGGGCGAGCCGCGCGATGTCCAGGCGATTGAGCGCACGGGCAGCTATCACGGTCTCTACCACGTATTGGGCGGCGTGATCAGTCCCATGGACAAGATTGGCCCCGAGCAGCTGCACATTCGCGAGCTGCTGGCGCGTTTGGGCCACGAGGATATCCATGAGGTCATCATCGCCACCAACCCCAATATTGAGGGCGAGACCACGGCGAGCTACCTGGCCCGCACTATCAAGCCGCTGGGCGTTGAGGTATCGCGTCTGGCGAGCGGCCTGCCCGTGGGCGGCGACCTGGAGTATGCCGACGAGCTTACGCTTGGGCGCGCTATCGAGGCCCGTCGCACGATTTAGGTGGCGAGCCTGCTCCTGCCGTATGTTTTCCTCGCGACGCACGGGGTAGCCATAATTTCCCCGTGCGACTGTAAGTTTGTTGTGCAACAAAGATGCTTTGTATCCGCTTATCGCATGGATGCTTCCACTCGCATCCTTAATTTGCCCATTCGTTGCGCAACCTTTTGGGTTCGCTGATACACTCAAATATGGATTCGAATGAATGCGCCGCTCCCGAGCGGCGTGTTTTTGTTGGAGGAGAACGCATGCGGCCCGGTGGCACTCAGACAAAGCGCGGCGCCGCGGTGCGCATGCGACGCCGACTGGGCTTGGCGCCGCGGGCGTACGCACTGCTGTCTTGCTCGCTGGTGCTGGTCATAGCTGGCGTTTCTGCCTATGGCATGACCGTGCCGTCCATGATGCAGGCACATGCCGCACGCGAACCGCGCGTGGGGCATGAGGTCAAAAGTGATCTGGGCACCACGACTGGATATGCTTGGGCAAGTGTGGTCGCGCATATTGTGTTTGGCACCGACGACGCGGACGGCGCCGAGGCCCCGGACAACGAAGTCACGCTTGCCAATGGCAAAACCATCGTGCTCACCAACACCAAGATCATCGATCGATTGTCCAACAATAGTGTGGCGGCAACGGTGAATAAGGTCGAGCAGCAGAAGGAGCAGGACGCCCAGCAGTCCGGAAAGCCCGGTAGCTCGGATACTTCTGGCTCCGGCTCGGATTCGTCGAGTTCGGGCGGCGGCTCTGGGTTGGGTTCCTCTGCCGGAGGGTCTGGAAACGGCGGCTCGACGGGCGGCAACACTGACAACGATACAAACTCCGGTGGCCTTTCCGCTGCTGAGGAAGAGAGCATTCACAGTTGGCTTGTGACCAAGTACAACATGCTCGACGGCTATGTTTCTCGTGCCAATGACGTGGTTTCGACCTATAACTCTACGGGAGATCCCAGGCCGTGCGACAGCCTGGTCGGGGAGATGTTTGTCATCCGAGCCGAGTTCGGTCGTCAGACATTCTCGCCCCGGTCAAAATGGTACCAGCAGTATGCCAATCTGTGGGGCTGTTACACCAACCTATGTCAATGGGTCGGCCATTACGGCGATGATGACGTCGCACTCGGTAACTTCAACAATAACGTGGCGGCGCTTGCCCTATGATGACCGATCTTGCATCCACCACACCGCAATCGCTCGGTCGCGATCCCATGGTCGGCCTGCGCCTGGCGCGTGTCGACGGGTTTGAGCCGGCCATTGCGCTCGGTCAGGACGAACTGCCTGCCTATCTGCGTCGTTTTACGATGCTGTTTGCCGACGATGCCACCATGCGCCGTGGCGGTATCGGCCGCGTGACGCGTGCCGTCAACGCCCAAGGCGAGGCCGTGGCACTCAAACAGCTCATCTTGCCGACGCGCGATGAGTTTGACGACGATGCCGCTCACGAGGCACTGGTCGCCAAGTTCAAGGCGGCGTTTCGCGAGGAATACGAATGCCATCGCGCCCTTTCGGGCCTTAAGGGCTTTCCCCGCCTCTATGGCTGGGGCGAGGT
>CABQHR010000002.1 GCA_902463875.1 uncultured Collinsella sp. | reverse complement strand
GCTTTGTTTTGAGAAGTGGGCTTCGCGAACTTCTCAAAACAAAGCAGGCGCCCCGGCCCCGGCGATATATCACTGGCTGACCATAGTTATATGCACAGTATCCAAGGTAGCGTCAGCAAAGTCCCCATTACTTTAAAAAGTATCAGCCCCCGCATATCGAAACGATCGAGAGGGCCGCCTCCGGGCGGGGAGACTTTGTCCGGGGAAGTTCGCGAAGCCCACTTCCCCGGACAAAGTCTCCCCGCCCGGAGGCGGCCCCAGCGCGAGACCGTCCCGGATGCCTACCTACTCGTTGTCGCCGGCAGTTAGCTGCGTTGCGGAGAGCGCGCCGTCGGCTGCGGTTGCGGCAGCGGCGTCGGGCCAGACCCAGTCGGTGAAGGCCGGGTGATCGTAGCCCTCATCGCACGCGAACTCGAAGGCCTCGGTGCGGAATGCCTCCCACTTATCAATCTGCTCGGCAAACTTATCGGCGTCGACCATACGCAGCACGTCGGCAGCCAGGGCCCAACGGTCCATGTTGTTCAGGCGCAGCATGTCGAACGGCGTGGTCGTGGAGCCCTTCTCCTCGTAGCCATGGACGCGGAAGGCGTCGTGGCCGGGGCGGTTCCAGATCAGGCGGCGGATCGTGCCGGCATAGGCGTGGAACGCGAAGAGAACGGGCTTCTCGCCGCGGCCGAAGAGCTCAGCCCAGTGCTCGTCGCTGATAGCCTGGTCGTTCTCGCAGACGTTCTGGATCTTGAGCAGATCGACCACGTTGACGAACCACACCTTGATGCCCAGCTCACGCAGCATATCGGTTGCGGCCAGGGCCTCGAGCGTCGGTACGTCGCCGCAGGTGGCAACAACGACATCGGCCCCGGCGAGCGAGTCGGCGGTCGATGCCCAGTCCCAGGTCGCAACGCCCTCAGCGAGCTCTGCCTTGGCCTCGTCGACCGTCTGGAAGGTCGGGGCGGGCTGCTTGCCGCAGAAGATGGCGTTGACGCAGTCGGTGGACTGGTAGACGCGCTCGGCCACGGCGAGAGCCATGTTGGCGTCGGCCGGATAGTAGGCATTTACGATGTGCGTGTCGTTGGCCTTGTTGAGCAGCAGGTCGATAAAGCCGGGGTCCTGATGCGAGAAGCCGTTGTGGTCCTGACGCCAAACGTGGCTCGACAGCAAAATGTTAAGGCCGCTGATGGGAGCACGCCACGGAATCTCGCGCTTGGTAGCCTCGAGCCACTTGCAGTGCTGGTTGACCATGGAGTCGACCACATGGACAAAGCTCTCGTAGGAGCTCCACACGCCGGAACGGCCAGTGAGCACGTAGGCCTCAAGGAAGCCCTCGCATTGGTGCTCGGACAGCTGCTCGACGACCTTACCGGAGCCTGCCAGCAGCTCGTCGTTGGCCTCGTCCTCGTAGAAGCCGGCGTCCCACTGCTTCTTGGTCACCTTGTAGGCAGCCTGCAGACGGTTGGACGCGGTCTCGTCGGGACCAAAGATGCGGAAGTCATCCATGTTCTTGGCCAGAACGTCGGCAGTGTACTCACCAAAGACGCGGGCGGCCTCGGTGGAGCCCCAGCCATGACCCTTAGTTGCGACGGGGACCTCGTGGGCATGAATATCGGGCAGCTCGAGCTCGCGACGCACCTTACCGCCGTTCGCGTTGGGGTTGGCGCCGATGCGCAACTCGCCGGTCGGCATAAAGGCCGTCACCTCGGGGCGCACCTGGCCCTCGGGCGTAAAGAGCTCCTCGGGCTTGTAGGAACGCAGCCACTCGCGCAGCACGCGGAAGTGCTCGTGGGTGTCCTTGGCACTCGCCAGCGGCACCTGATGCGCGCGCCAGGAGTCCTCGGTCTTCTTACCGTCGATGTGCTTGGGGCAAGTCCAGCCCTTGGGCGTACGGAACACAATCATGGGGTAGGCCGGGCGGACCACGGTCTCGCCTGAGGCGGCCTGGGCCTGCGCGGTGGCCTTGATGTCACAAATCTCATCGAAGACCTGCTCAAACAGGGCAGCGAAACGCGCATGAATGCTTGCGTGGCTCTCGTCGTCAAAGCCGGCGACAAAGAAGTGCGGCTTATAGCCCATGCCCTCAAAGAACTTGGTGAGCTCCTCATCGGACACGCGGGCAAGGATGGTGGGGTTGGCGATCTTGTAGCCGTTGAGGTGCAGGATCGGCAAAACGATACCGTCGGTTGCCGGGTTCACGAGCTTGTTGGATTGCCAAGAGGTCGCGAGCGGGCCGGTCTCGGACTCGCCGTCGCCCACCACGGCCACGGCCAACAGGCTCGGGTTGTCCATGACGGCACCGTAAGCGTGGCTGAGCGTGTAGCCGAGCTCGCCGCCCTCGTGGATGGAACCGGGCGTCTCGGGCGCAAAGTGGCTCGGGATGCCGCCGGGATAAGAGAACTGGCGGAAGAACTTCTGCAGGCCTGCCTCGTCATTGGTGATGTCGGGGCGAATCTCGCGGTAGGTGCCGTCGAGCAGCGACTGAGCAGTACCGGCGGGGCCACCGTGACCAGGGCCCATCAAGAAGATAGCATTCTGGTTGTGGTCGGCGATCAGTCGATTGACGTGACCGAACAGGAAGTTGATGCCGGGCGTGGTGCCCCAGTGGCCAACCAGGCGGTGCTTAACGTCCGGACGACCGAAGTCGCGCACCTCACCGGTTTTCTCATCAACAAAGTCGGGGCGCATTAGCGGGTTAGAGCGAAGGTAGATCTGACCGACGGACAGATAGTTCGATGCGCGCCAATACAGGTCGACGCCCTCGAGCTCGGAAGCCGGCACCTCGTGGCCCAGCTTTTGCCACGGCGTCCCCAGTGTTTTAGCCATTGTTTATGTCCCTTCGCTGTGCGGTCACCCTCCAATACGGCAACCTTTCGTTGGGACCAGTATATTTGCTAAAACGTTTTATCATGGTGAAAAAACGTTTTACCGCCCTTATCAATCCCATCGATTAGCAAAACGCGACATTCACCTGCGGCATTGCCCGTCACAGGTGCTCCACATTCGGTCTCTGCAAATTGGTAAACATGTTTAGTTGTGTTTAGTAAGTTCGAGCACGCTGTCCTTAACGATAAGCTCCGGCTCCAGAACGACCTCTTCGGCACGCCTGCCGCCCCTACCGGCAAGACGCTTGGACATGCAGCCAAAAGCATGCTCCGCAAGGACACCAGGATCCTGCTCAATCGCGGTCAGCGCCGGCTCAAAGAGAACGTCGGCCGCCGAGTTGTCATAGCTCACCACCGAGATATCGCCCGGGATGCTCTTCCCCATCTCGTGCAAGCGCTTGAGCAAACCGAGGGCAATGTTATCCGAGCTTGCGAACACGGCAGTGGCGTCAGTTGCGAGCACTGCCTCCGAGGCCTCGTATGCGCTCGGAATGTAGTACTCGCTCTCAAACTCCAAACGCGCGTCGATCGGCAGGCCAACCTCGCGCAGCGCGCGCTCATAGCCGGCAAGTCGCTTGCGACCCGTATTGGAACGGCGGGCATTAACCAGGCAGGCAATACGGCGGTGGCCTTGCTCGATCAGATAGCGGGTGGCCATATAGCCGCCCATCTCGTGGTCGAACATCACCTTGTCGCACTCGAGCCCCTCAATGGCACGGTCGACCATTACGGCCGGGATGGGCAGGTGGCTGACTTCTTCGCGCAGGGCGCGGTCATCGGAGAACTCGTCACCCACCACCAGGAAGACGCCATCAACGCCGCGCGTCACCAGCTGGCGCAGCAGCTCCAGATCGTCATCGGCGCTTCCGCCCGAGCTGGTAATGAAGAGCGCATAGCCGTCCTCGCGGCAGCGCTTTTCCAGGCTACCGGCGAGCGAGGCAAAAAAGCGGCTCTCGATGTTAGGGACGATAAGGCCCAGCGTGCGCGACTCGCGCATGACCAGGCTGCGCGCAATCTGGTTGGGAACATAGTGGTTGCGCGCCGCGACCTCTTTGATGAGCTTGCGGTTTTCTTCCGAGATGCGACAGGGCCGATTATTAAGAACAAGCGAGACCGACGAGGGGGAAAGCCCCACCTCCTGGGCGATCTGCTTGAGGGTGACTTTGTTGGCCATCTCGCTCCTTCCGGGTTTACGCGCAATCTCTTGAAAGTATAGCGACTACCCCTCTACCTCGGTGATAAACACTTTACCAATCCGGTGGACGGCTGTTTTATCGCCGCCAGCGCACCAAATCCGTCCGGGTGGGGTATATTGCAATCGATTGATGACAACGACCACCAAAAGGCGGATATTCGTATGCACGAGAACGACTTTTTTAACGAGGACCTGCTGTGCGCGCTCGCTGGCGTTGCCGGCGAGGACAACGTGCTGATGAGCGAGCCCATGCGCGAGCACACCACGTTTAAGATCGGCGGCCCGGCCGACGTCTTTGTCACGCCCGATACCGAGCAGGGCCTCGTCGCCACGCTCGATACCTGCTATCGCTGCGACCTGCCACTCACCATCGTGGGCAACGGCTCCGACTTGCTCGTCGGCGACAAGGGCATCCGCGGCGTCGTCGTAGCGCTGAGCGAGGGCTTCTCCGACATTACGGTCAACGGCACGCACGTCACGGCGGCAGCCGGCGCCTTGCTTTCCGATGTCGCCGCGGCGGCAGCCGAGGCCGGTCTCACCGGCATGGAGCCCATCTCGGGCATTCCCGGATCGGTCGGCGGCGCCTGCTACATGAACGCCGGTGCCTACGGTGCCTGCATGGCCGATGTGCTGGAGTCCGTGCGCGTCTACAAGCCCGCCCGCATGCTTGACGACGGTACCCGCGGTAGCGGCAGCATCATCGAGTTCGATGTCGACGAGCTCAACCTGGGTTATCGCAAGAGCCGCATCGCCGACGACGGCTTCATCGTGCTTTCGGCCACTTTCAATCTCGCCCCGGGCAACGCCGCGATGATCAAGGCCGACATGGATGACTACCGCCAGCGCCGCGAGGACAAGCAGCCGCTCGACATGCCGAGCGCCGGCTCCACCTTCAAGCGCCCCGAGGGCTACTTTGCCGGCAAGCTCATCATGGACGCCGGCCTGCGAGGACACGCCATCGGCGGCGCGCAGGTGAGCGAAAAGCACTGCGGCTTCATCGTCAACGCCGACCACGCCACCGCCGCCGATGTCGACGAACTCATCCGCCACATCCAAACAACCGTCAAAGACCAATTCAACGTAGACCTAGAACCCGAAGTCCACCGAGTAGGCGAATTCCTCTAATAAAAAAGAAGGCCCCGAAAGGGGCCTTCGCCATCTTTATATCAGACAACCAGTCCGGTGTGTCGCGCTTTGAACCCGGAAGGTCCGGGACTGCGGGCGAGGCATAAGGTTGGTCGCGAGTTCCGCACGCAAAGAAGGCCACTTAATGTGGCCTTCGTCTTGCGCAGGACTGTAGAGCAGGCAACCTTATGCCTCGCCCGCAGTCCCGGACCAACCAGCTTCAAGCCGCAGTTACGACAGCGCAATACCGCCAAGCCAGCCCCAACGCACGCCAGAGCCAGTACCATAGAAGCTAATAAACGAATCAAGCGACTTCGACGTAATGGCACCCTCGTTGCTCATAACGATGCCGCCGCCAACGTAGATACCCACATGACCGTAGATAAGGCCCGGAGCACCCGTGCCGCTGTGCGAGGAATCGGCCACGATCATGCCCACCTGCAGCGCCGAGCGGTCGGAGCTATAGCACCAGGCGTTGAACATGTCACACGCGTTGCCGCCAAAATAGCCCACGCCGGCATTGCGGAAGACGTTGGTAACCCAGGCAGCACACCAGCCCTGGCCGGGAGAAGGCGTCGAGTAGCACGCATTGACGACGGCCTGCTGCTTGCCCGAACCGCCCGTCTGTTGCGGGGTGCCGCCGGCATACGAGCCGCCACCCGAGCTCGAGCCACCCGAAGAAGAGCCCGTGTTCGCAGAGGCCGCGGCCGCTGCAGCCGCCTTCCTAGCGGCCTCCTCGGCCTGGGCGGCAGCGAGGATCTCGGAATCGCGCTGAGCCATGAGCTCCTTGACGTCGTCGGAAAGACCGTTCAGCACGGTCTGGACTTCTTGCTGCTTGGCCTGCATATCCTGCATCTGAGCCGTCTGCTGGTCCTTGAGTTTCTCCAGGTCGGCCTTTTGTGATTCGAGCTCGGTCTTCTGTGCGTCGAGCTCAGCCTGAATCGTCTGGATATCCTCGATGGCATCGCGGTCGCTCTTGTTGATCTTCTCAACGTAATGCGCGTTGGCGACGAGTTCCTCAAACGAGCCAGAGGCCAGCAGCAGCGACAGGATGTTCGTGCCGCCGGACTTGTAGCTGGCGGCCACGCGATCGGAAAGGTCGTTGCGCTTCTTCTTGAGCTCGGCCTTCTTTTCATCGATCTGGGCCTGTGTGTCGTCAATCTTGCCCTGGACATTCTCGATGTCGTTGAGGGTCTGGGCATTCTTGTTGGCCAGCGCCGCATACTCATTTGCGATGCTGTCGAGCTGGGCCTGAACCTCGTCGAGCTGGGCCTGGGCGGCATTCAGTTTATCGGTGGTTTCTTTGGAAGCCTCCGCCGCATGGGCGCGAGTGGGCAGGCCAAAAAGAACTGCCGCAGAAGCGGCGCCGAACAGGGCCTTAAGGGCAGTGCGGCGCGAGAGCTCCTGGGAAAGGATGGAATCGCTGTTTGGTGACATATGTACTCCGTTACATGCTTATTTATATGTCGCTCAACTCATACATATTAGCGTACATATGGCGCGTCCCAACGATTTCCACGAACGGCAGGAAACTACAAGGTCGGCGGCTCGTAAGCAATTGTCAAATTTGAGGTAACAATTGAGCAAGCTCTTATATGAGTACGTTAACATAATCCTCTGCTTTTCCTACAGTGCACCATTTGGGCGTCCCCGCCTGCGCTATACTCCCCTCTAGAAGTGTTCCTGATTCGATAGGAGACTACATGTCCAAAGCACTCGACCCCAAAGACACCTGCGTCCTCGTTACCGGTGGCGCCGGCTTTATCGGCTCGCACACCGTCGTTCAGCTGCTCGAGGGTGGCTACCAGGTCGTCATCGTCGATGATCTCTCCAACTCCAGCGCCGTCGCCGTCGACCGCGTCAAGACCATCGTGGGCGACGAGGCCGCCAAGAACCTCACCTTCTACGAGGCCAACGTGCTCGACCGCGATGCGATGAACAAGATCTTCGATACCCATCAGATCGACCGTGTCATCCACTTTGCCGGCTTTAAGGCCGTCGGCGAGTCGGTGAGCAAGCCCGTCGAGTACTACTACAACAACATCGAGAACACCCTGGTGCTCATCGACGTCATGCGCAACCATGGCTGCAAGTCCATCATCTTCTCGAGCTCCTCGACCGTCTACGGCGACCCGGACAACCCGCCCGTCACCGAGGAAGACCCCAAGAAGCCCGCAACCAACCCCTATGGCTGGACCAAGTGGATGATCGAGCAGATCCTTATGGACGTCCACACCGCCGACCCCGAGTGGGACGTCGTGCTGCTCCGTTACTTCAACCCCATCGGCGCTCATCCGTCGGGCCTGATCGGCGAGGACCCCAAGGGCATCCCCAACAACCTGGTGCCCTATGTCGCCCAGGTCGCCGTGGGCAAGCTCGAGGCCGTTCAGGTCTTTGGCAACGACTACCCCACCCCCGACGGCACCGGCGTGCGCGACTACATCCACGTGTGCGATCTGGCCTCTGGTCACGTTGCCGCCCTTAACTGGATGAACGGCAAGACCGGCGTCGAGATCTTTAACCTGGGCACCGGCACCGGCACCTCGGTACTCGAGGTCGTCGCCGCCTTCTCCAAGGCTTGTGGCAAGGAGCTGCCCTACGTGATCCGCGAGCGCCGCGCCGGCGACATCGCTGCCAACTGGTGCGATGCCTCCAAGGCCGAGCGCATGATGGGCTGGAAGGCCCAGTACGACATCGCGGACATGTGCCGCGATAGCTGGAACTGGCAGAGCCACAACCCCAACGGCTTCACCGACGCCGAGTAGCAAAAACCTACATACCGTTCTTGCCCCGATCTCACGTTGTGAGGTCGGGGCTTTTTCATGGCATGTAGCCATTCGCCGAAAATCGACCAACTTTTTTATCTTGCCTGTACATGTTTAAACAACATGTTTTACAATAGGCGTATCGAATCAGAACATCGGAGGCGGACTGCACACCCATCGGCAGGCCGACCCCACAACAAGAAGGTTGGTGAGCGCATTCATGGAGCGTGCAAGCGGCGTCCTCATGCCCGTCTCATCTCTGCCCGGACCATACGGAATCGGCGGCTTTGGCTGGAATGCCTACGACTTCGTCGATTTTCTCGCCTCGTGCAAACAACATTACTGGCAGATTCTGCCCCTTACGACGACCAGCTATGGCGATTCGCCTTATCAGTCGTTCTCGGCCCGCGCAGGCAACCCCAACTTTATCGACTTTGCCGAGCTTATCGAGGCAGGGTATCTGGAGCAGCGCGATATCGATGGCGTGTATCTGGGATCCGACCCCAGCAATGTCGACTACGGTGCTATCTTTGGCGGCCGCCGTCAGATTCTCGACCGCGCCGCCGAGCGCTTTGCTGCCGACAAGCCGGCCGATTTCGATGGCTTTATCCAGGCCAACGAGGACTGGCTCATCCCCTACTGTGAGTTCATGACCGTCAAAGAGGAGTGCGGTCTCAAGGCGTTTTGGGAGTGGCCCGCGGAGCTCCGCACCCGCGGCGAGGCTTCCGCCAAGGTCTGCGCCGACCATCCGGCGCGTATGCTCTACCACCAGATGACGCAGTACTTCTTCGATCGCCAGTGGAGCCGCCTCAAGGCCTATGCCAACGAGCGCGACATTCTCATCATCGGCGACCTGCCCATCTATGTCTCGCGTGACTCCGTCGAGATGTGGGCGACACCCGAGCTCTTTAAGATCGACGCCGCCGGCAATCCCGTGAGCGTCGCCGGCACGCCGCCCGACCAGTTCTCGGCCACCGGCCAGTACTGGGGCAACCCCATCTACGACTGGGACGCCATGGAGGCCGACGGCTTTTCCTGGTGGGAGGGCCGCATTCGCGCCGCCCTCGACATGTACGATGTCATCCGCCTGGATCACTTCCGCGGCTTCGAGGCCTATTGGGAGGTGCCGTTCTCCTCGCCTGATTCGTCCTACGGTTCGTGGACGCAGGGTCCCGGCCTCAAGCTCTTCAAGACGCTCGAGGAAAAGCTCGGCACGCTGCCCATCATCGCCGAGGACCTGGGCTTCCTCACCCCCGGCGTCATCGATATGCGCGACAACTCGGGCTTCCCCGGCATGAAGATCCTGCAGTTTGCCTTTGAGGGCACCAACTCGTACTACCTGCCGCACAACTACATTGCCAACACCGTCGCCTACGTGGGCACCCACGACAACGAGACGGCACGCGGTTGGTTTGAGGGAACGGCCACCCCGCGTCAGCGCGAGCAGGCAGCCCTCTACACCCATCAGCAGGCCGGCGAACCCATCACCGACGCGCTCAACCGCACCATCGCCGCCAGCGTGAGCGACACGTGCATCTACACCATGCAGGACCTGCTCAACTTGGGCAACGAGGCGCGCATCAACACCCCTGCCACGCTGGGCGGCAACTGGACCTGGCGCATGCTCGACGGCGCCATCACCCGCGAGCTCGAGCACAAACTCACCGACTGGACCGAGACCTACTTCCGCATCCCGTCGGAAGCCGAAATCGAGCTTCCTCAATAGGAGCTACCGCGCCCGACCCCTCCCCACCGTGCGGACGCGCTTGCTTACCCGCGCGAGGCCACCCCAATCCCCTCGCGCGGGATTCTTATGAATTGCAGACATGTAATCAACCCATTACAGGAGGAAACATGCCCCAAATTAACCTCATGGAACTCGCCGAGCAGTCTTTTGGCACCTCGCTCGAGCAGCTCGACGACCGTCGCATTTACAAGCTGCTGGTCAAACTCGTGCAGGAGCGCTCCGCCGCCTGCCCGCTCAACAACGGCAAGAAAAAGCTCTATTACATTTCCGCCGAATTTTTGATCGGCAAGCTGCTCATCAACAACATGATCGACCTCGGCATCTACGACGAGGTTAAGGACCAGCTCACCGCCGCAGGCCACGACCTCAACAAGATCGAAGAGTTCGAGGTCGAGCCGTCGCTCGGCAACGGCGGCCTGGGCCGCCTGGCCGCATGCTTCCTGGATTCCATCGCCACGCTGGGCTTGACCGGCGATGGCGTGGGCCTCAACTATCACTACGGCCTGTTTCGTCAGCGCTTTGTCGACAACCAGCAGAAGGCCGTCCCCGACGAGTGGCTCGGTGAGCAGGACATCCTAGTCGACGACGACCGCTCCTACACCGTCGAGTTCGGCGATTTTGCCGTTACCTCCAAGCTCGTCAACATCGACGTGCCCGGTTACGGCCAGCCCACCAAGAACCGTCTGCGCCTGTTCGACCTGGCGAGCGTCGACGACGGCCTGGTCCCCGGCAGCTCCATCGACTTCGACAAGACAGAGATCGCCAAGAACCTCACCTTGTTCCTCTACCCCGACGATTCCGACGAGCAGGGCCGCCTGCTTCGCATCTACCAGGAATACTTCATGGTGAGCAACGCCGCCCAGCTCCTGATCGACGAGGCCATCGAGCGCGGCAGCAACCTGCACGATCTGGCCGACTACGCCGTGGTCCAAATTAACGACACGCACCCCACCATGGTCATCCCCGAGCTCATTCGCTTGCTCACCACCGAGCATGGCATCGAGTTTGACGAGGCCGTGACCATCGTACGCTCCATGGTCGCCTACACTAACCACACGATTCTTGCCGAGGCGCTCGAGAAGTGGCCGCTCGTCAGCCTGCAGAAGGTCTCCCCTGCCATCGCCGACATTATCGTCAAGCTCGATGAGATCGCGAAGGCCGAGCACGATGACCCGCGCGTCGCCGTCATCGACGAATACGACACCGTCCACATGGCCCACATGGACATCCACTTTGGCTTCTCCATCAATGGCGTAGCCGCCCTCCACACCAAGATCTTGGAGGACACCGAGCTTCATCCGTTCTACGAGATCTATCCCGAGAAGTTCTCCAACAAGACCAACGGCATCACCTTCCGCCGTTGGATCCATGGAGCCAACCCCGCGCTCGCCAGCCTGCTCGACGATGTAATCGGCACCGACTGGCGCAGCACCGGCGATCTGAGCAAACTCGCCAAGTTCGCCGACGACAAGGACGTTCTTGAGCGCCTGGCCGCCACCAAGGTCGAGGCCAAGGCCATCATGCGCCAGTTCATGGCGCTCGAGCAGGGCGTGACTATTCCCTCCAACGCCATCATCGACGTCCAGGTCAAGCGCATCCACGAGTACAAGCGCCAGCAGATGCTCGCGCTCTACATCATCTGGAAGTACCTCGATATCAAGAACGGCAACAGGCCTAAGCACCCCGTCACCATCATCTTTGGCGGCAAGGCGGCGCCTGCCTACACTATCGCGCAGGACATCATCCATCTGATCCTGACGCTGTCGCAGTGGATTGCAAACGACCCCGACGTGGCTCCTTACCTGCAGGTTGTCATGATCGAGAACTACAACGTCACTGCCGCCGAGCGCGTGATCCCCGCCGCCGACATCTCCGAGCAGATCAGTCTGGCCTCCAAGGAGGCGAGCGGCACCTCCAACATGAAGTTCATGCTCAACGGCGCCCTAACCCTGTGCACGCTCGACGGTGCCAACGTGGAGATTGCCGAGCTCGTGGGCGACGAGAACATCTATACCTTTGGTGCCTCGTCCAAACAGGTCGAGCAGCTCTACGCCGACGGCACCTACAACGCCGGTGCGCTCTACCGCAAGCCCGGAATTAAACTGCTGGTGGACTTCATCACCAACCCGGCCTTTATGGCAACCGGCAACGCCGAGCGCCTGCAGCGCCTGCACGACGACATTAAGGGCAAGGACTGGTTTATGGCCCTGCTCGACATTGAGGAGTACATCCAGACCAAGGAGCGCGTGCTGGTCGACTACGAGGACCAGGACGCTTGGATGCGCAAGGCGCTCATCAATATCGCCAACGCCGGCACCTTCTCGTCCGACCGTACGATCTCCCAGTACAACGACGAGATCTGGCGCCTGAGCTAGCTCATTCCCCTTACCCATCCTCTTGAGAAACGGAGTCGTGGCAACACGGCTCCGTTTTTTGTGCCCGCACGTTACCCTGTGATCCGACTCGGCCAAACAATCTCGATCCATAACAACTACTCAACCAAAACGGTCCCAGCTGTTACAGATTGAGACATACCGGCCCCTCCCCTTGGGTTTATCTCAATCTGTAACATCTAGCAGGTGAAATTCGCCTTTGGTGTTACAGATTTAGATGAAATGGTTAGCTCAGCGGAACCGCCTCGATCTGTAACATCTAACGTCCGAAATCGGCCCTATCCGTTACAGATCGAGACAAACGACCGGTCAGACAGTCCCAACACAAAGAAAGGCTCCCCTCTCGCCCAGTGGACGGGAGGGGAGCCTTATATGTGACCGCGGCAAAAGGATGGCAAAGCCGCAGTCGCCCAAAGGGAGGGCCTGGATGCACCGGGCCTAGATAAGGTTCTTGCCAGACACCTTATCGAAGAGATGAGTCGCGTTCTTCTCGAACTTGAACCAGATGGGGTCGCCAGCCTTGAGCGCGCCCTTGGCCTCGAGGTCGACGACGGGGATAATCAGGACAAACTGGCCGTCGGGAGCGGTCACGTGGACATGCTCGGTCGAGCCCATGAGCTCGGTCACCTCGACGGTGCCCTGGAGCGCACCCTCCTCGCCCTTGTCGGCAAGCAGAATCTGCTCGGGACGCACGCCGGCCGTGATCTCCTTCACGTCGCCGCCGTCCCAGTTGAGAGCAAGCTGAGCGCAGGTCTCGGGGGCGAGCGCCACGTTCATATCCTCGGTCTTGACGGTAAAGCCGTTGCCCGAGCGCACCAGCTGGGCATCGAAGAAGTTCATCTGCGGCACGCCGATAAAGCCGGCGACGAAGATGTTCGCGGGATGGTTGAAGACCTCCTGCGGGGTGGCGATCTGCTGGACGACGCCATCCTTCATGACCACGATACGGTCACCGAGGGTCATAGCCTCGGTCTGGTCGTGAGTAACATAAATGAACGTGCCCTTGATCTCATGACGCAGCTTAATGAGCTCAGCGCGCATCTGGTTACGAAGCTTAGCATCCAGGTTGGACAGGGGCTCGTCCATCAGAAAGACCTTGGGGTCACGTACGATGGCGCGGCCGATGGCGACACGCTGACGCTGGCCGCCGGAGAGTGCCTTGGGCTTACGGTCAAGGTACTCGGTAATACCCAGGATCTCGGCAGCGGAGCGAACCTTGCGGTCGATCTCGTCCTTGGGGACCTTCTTGAGCTCGAGCGTAAACGCCATGTTCTCGTACACCGTCATATTGGGGTACAGAGCATAGCTCTGGAACACCATGGCGATGTCGCGGTCCTTGGGAGCGACGTCGTTGACGCGCTTGCCGTCGATGAGCACGTCGCCCGAGGTGATATCCTCCAGGCCGGCGACCATGCGCATCGTCGTGGACTTACCGCAGCCAGAAGGGCCAACGAGGACGATGAACTCCTGGTCGTGAACGGTGAGGTTGAAGTCCTCTACAGCGAGCACACCGTCCTCGGTAACCTTGAGGTTGTGCTTCTTCTCCTCGGTTTTCTTCTTTTTGCCAAAGAAGCCCTTCTTTTTTGACTCGTTGTTGGGATACACCTTCTGAACATGTTTGAGAACGATCTCGGCCATGTCTTTACCTTTCGATACGCGGCGCCGCGCTGAGAGGCGCCGCCAAAACTTGCAAAACAGTTACGGCATCAGCCCTTGACGGCACCTGCCACAACGCCGTCAATGATGTACTTCTGGCAGAAGATGTACATGATGACGATGGGGATGACGACCATCATGATGCATGCCATCATGGGGCCGAGCTCGACGTGGCCATAGCCGCCACGGAAGTACTGGATCAAGATAGGAATGGTCTTGTACTTGGTGGAGTCGAGCGTAAGGTAGGGCAGCAGATAGTCGTTCCAGACCCACATGGTCTCAAGGATGCCGACCGAAAGATAGGTGGGCTTCATAATGGGAAGGACGATCTTAAAGAACACCTGGACCGGGTTGCAGCCGTCGATCATGGCCGCTTCCTCAATCTCGAGCGGGATGTTCTTGACGAAGCCGGCGAACATAAAGACCGCGAGGCCCGCGCCAAAACCAAGGTAGATGAAGCAGATGTTAAACGGCGTGTTAAAGCCGATGCGGTCCGCGAGGTTGGACAGCGTGAACATGAGCATCTGGAACGGTACGACCATCGAGAAGACGAACAGGTAATAGAAGAAGTTCGAGATCTTGCTGTTGACGCGCACCACGTACCAAGCGCACATGGAGCAGCACACCAGAATCAGCACGACCGACGTGACCGTGATGATAAGAGAGTACATAAACGCCGAGGCAAAGCCCTGCTCGTTCAGAGCGTGCACGTAGTTTGCGAGGCCGTTGAACGTCTCGGGCGTGAGCAGATCGAACGCCGTGGTGGTGCTGATTGCGGTCGCTTTCTTAAAGGAATTGAGCGCAATCATGAACACGGGGTAGATCCATGCGAGCGACAGAATCGTAAAGAAGATCGAGAGCGCGCGGTTGATAGCCTTATCGCGTTTCATTACTGCTGCACCTCCTTGGACCTCGTGGCCTTAAGCTGGATCATAGAAATAGCGACAACCAGGATGCAGAAGATAACTGCCTTGGCCTGACCGATGCCCTGCCATGCGATGCCAGCACGCGAATAGAACGTGTTGTAGATGTTCAGGGCGAGCATCTCGGTGGAGTGCGCCGGGGCGCCACCGGTAAGGGCGAGGTTCTGGTCGAACAGCTTAAAGCCGTTGGTGATGGACAGGAACAGGCAGATGGTGATGGTCGGCATCAGGTTGGGGATCTTAACCTTCCAAAACGTCTGCCATGCCGTAGCGCCATCGACCTTGGCGGCCTCGATGTAGTCAGACGGGATGGACTGCAGACCGGCGATGTAGATGATCATCATGTAGCCGACCTGCTGCCACAGGGTCAGGATGATAAGGCCCCAGAAGCCAGCAGCAGAGTTAAGGGCGATGAGCTGGGCGCCCACGTTGGAGAGCAGGCAGTTGATCAGAATCTGCCAAATGTAGCCCAGCACAATGCCGCCGATCAGGTTAGGCATAAAGAAGATCGTACGGAAGATGTTGGTGCCCTTGAGCGCCTTGCGGGTGAGCGCCTGCGCGATGGCCAGCGCGATCACGTTGATAAGCACCGTCGACAGGAAGGCAAACGCCACGGTAAAGAAGAACGACGTGGAGAACTGCGGGTCGGTCAGTGCGCGCACGTAGTTCTCGATACCGACAAAGTGCGCGTTATTGATGGTAATAAACTGGCAGAACGAGAGATAGAAACCCTGGATAAAGGGAATCACGAACCCGATCATAAACGCCAGGCACGTGGGCAGCATAAAGAGCGGCCACCAGCGTTTGAGTGCTTTGCCCATAGAAGGGTCCTTTCAATATGCAGGGGGCGGGCAAACCTACGTCTGCCCGCCCCCTGTCGCTAATCAGATAGCTTGGGCAGCAACTGCTTACTCGGAAGCAGCCTTCTCGGTCTTCCAGCCATCGACGAAGGCGTTCTTGACGCCGTCCCACTTGGTGTTGTCGGCAGCATAAGCGATGAGAGCCTGCTTGAGGTTCTTCTTCCACTCCTCAGAGGGGATGTAAACGAAGTCCCAAGCAACGGTCTTCTTGCCGTCCTTGGCCATAGCAACGGCCTGCTGCGAGAAGACGTTGGTGGTCTCCTTAGCGCTCTTGAACGGGGCGGTCAGACCCATCTTGTCAGCGATGATGCTGGTGGCGGTGTCAGAAGTGACGCACCAATACATGAAGTCCTCGGTGGCCTTCTGGGCATCCTCGGAAGCCTGGGAGCTGACGCACCAGTAGTTCTCGCCGCCGGAGCACAGGCCCTGGTTCTCCTCGCCGTCGACGCCGATGTAGATCGGCAGCATGCCGAGCTGGTCGTCGGTCATACCGGCCTTGGTGAGGTCGGCGTAGGCCCAAGAGCCGTTCTGGTAGAAGACGGCCTTGCCGGTTGCGAACTCGTTGGTGGCGTCGTCACCGGTCTTGGAGGCGAGCTGCGAAGGATCGCAGGTGGAGTCGGTGATATACAGGTCGAAGATCTGCTTAAAGTTGTCGAGATACTCGCCCTTGATCTCGTCGTCCTCCTGATTGTGCTCCTTCTCGAACTCGTAGTAGAGCGGGAGGTTGGCGAGGTGCGTGGTGTAGCGCCAGCTGGAGGAGTCATCCATACCGGCGGAAGTGAAGGCACCGTCAACGCCGAGCTCGTCCTTGCGGGCCTGGATGTCATCGGCGCAAGCCTTCAGCTTGTCGAAGGAGTTGATGTCCTCGGCCTTGTAGCCGGCCTTCTCGAGGAGCTCCTTGTTGTAGATGATGCCGTAGCTCTCCTGAACCCAGTCGATACCCAGATCCTTGCCGTCGGACTGCAGCGCCAGGGAGTCGTCGATGAGCTCGCCGCGGAGCTTGGTGTCGGAAAGATCGGCGCAGTAGTCCTTCCAGTTCTTAAGGCCGGTGGGGCCGTTGACCTGGAACAGCGTCGGAGCGGAGCTCTTGGACATCTCGGACTTGAGCTTCTCCTCGTAGGTGTTGGAGGCGGCGGTCACGATCTTGACCTCGACGCCCTTCTCCTTCTTGTACGCCTTGGCGATCTCCTTCCACTCCTTGTCGACCTCGGGCTTGAACTGGAGGAAGTAGACCTCGGCAGCGTCACCAGAAGCAGAGGAGCCGGAGCCGGCAGAACCACCGCAGCCCACGAGACCCAGACCAAGAACCGCAGCCGCGGAACCAGCAAAGCCCAGGAACTGCCTTCTGCTCATTTCGTTCTTCATTACAATCCACCCTTTCACACCGTGGCGGCACCCTTTGCCGCCGCCTTCGGAGATTGGCTCGGGGACTTTGCCCCTTTTGCTGATTTGTACAATACGCTATTTGGCTAGTTGTTTGAACAAGTATTACTAGAGCGGTAGAAAAACTTCGGTGAACGGTAATTTCGACTTGATACTTGACAAGTTTTGTATAAACAATTATTTGTTATCGAATGCAGAGAAAACGCCCGATCAAGCCGATGCATCGTCGGTTTGACCGGGCGTTTTCGCTTTGAGGGCATGAGTCTCGTCAGGCTGCGAGCTAGCCGGCTATCGCTTGGAATTGACGCGGTAATGGAAGATCTCGGGGTGTGTGCGGGCATGCGTGACCTCGAACAAGATGCCGTCCGAGGTGTACGACTGGCTCTCCATAACGGCGACGCAGTTGTACTTGCCAAGGTCCAGATAGCTGCAGTCCTCATCGTTGGCGAGCTCGACACTCACCGTACGACGGCTCGCCATCACTTTGACGCCGCGCTTGTGCTCCAGATAGCCGTAGATAGAATCCGCCGCGATCTCGGGGGTCAGGCCCTTGGCGATCGACGCCAAAAAGTAGCCATGGTCCACTTGGCGCGCGCTGCCGTTGAGGCTTCGGACACGCACGACGCGAATCAGCTCCTCGCCCACCTTAAAGCCCAGGCGGCGAGAGAGTTGCTCAGTGCAAATCAAATGTTCAAAAGACTTGACCTCGGTCGATGCGACGGCATTGTTGCGTTTTGCGAACTCGCCAAACGACTCAACCTCTTCGAGTGCGCCCAGCATGTCGGTTTCGCCCTTAAGCCAAATAACGCGCACGCCCTTACCGTGTATAGGCTGCACAAACATCTGGTCGGCCAGCATGCTCAAGGCGCGTCGAACGGTATTGCGCGTGCAGCCAAACTCCGCGGTCAGCTCGGCTTCGGTTGGCAGCATCTCCTGAAACGCATAGGTCCCGTTGATGATGCGCGAACGGATCTCGCGGTAGATTCCTTCGTAAATCGCTTTTGGCATGACTTCACCTCTAATGAATATGTATGGCTAGGCACGATAGCATTTCTTAAAGTTGTTTAAACCGATTATCGGTAAAGCACGGATTATTTACCGTCGACGGTTCCCCCGAAACCCAAATCGGACCGAATCAAAACCGTCAATGCGGCAAGCAGCCAGTCCTCTACAATGAGTTCATTGTTTAAACGTTCTTGCTCGCACAGCATGTTGCATCCGGAAGGCATATTATGCTGCAGAAAATCCAACGTTTTGGCGGAGCCATGTTCGCGCCCGCCATGCTGTTTTCTATATCAGGCCTCATGGTCGGCATCTCCGCCCTCGCCACGACCGTAGACATCGTCGGCGATCTCGCCGTATACGGAACCCCTTGGTACGTTTTCTGGACCATCATCCAGCGCGGCTCGTGGACGGTCTTTAAACGTCTCCCGCTCCTTTTTGCCGTAGCGCTGCCTATCGGTCTTGCCCAAAAGCAACCGGCACGCTGCTGCCTCGAGGCACTCGTGGCCTATTTTGCCTATTGCTTCTTTTTGAGCGAGATCATTAAGCTGAGCGGAGACAACCTTGGACTTAAGTACCCGTCGTCTTTGACCCCCGCCAGCGGCATCACCGTCATCGACGGCATCAAGACGCTCGACACCGGCATTATCGGCCCGCTGGCGGTGTCGGCAACCGTCGTTGCCATCCATGACCGCTTCTACGATGCCAAGGTTCCCGATTGGCTCGGCACCTTCTCGGGTTCCTCGCTGGTCTACCTCATCAGCTTTTTTGCCGTGTTTGCCCTTGCCGCCATCTCGGCCGCCATCGTGCCCTTCGCATACGCTGTGACCGAAACGCTGCGCCACGCACTTGCGGGCGTCGGCCCCTTCGGCGTGGGCATCTTTGTGTTTTTGGAGCGAGCGCTCGAGCCCATGGGGCTGCACCATCTGCTCTATATGCCCATCTATTACGACAATCTGGTCATTCACGACGGTATTTACGCCACGTGGACCAACCTGCTCCCCATTCTCTCCCATAGCACGCGCCCTTTAAATGAACTTGCGCCCTGGGCAGGTTTTACCGCCACCGGCTGGGGCAAGCTCTTTGGCCTTCCCGCCATCGCGGCAGCATTCTATTTCACCGCCAAACCCGAACGCCGCGCCGGCCTTAAAGTCATCCTTTTGCCCGCCATCGTCGCCTCGGTGGTCTGCGGCGTCACCGAGCCGCTCGAGTTTCTCTTTATGTTCACCTATCCCGGACTCTTTTTGCTCTACGCCGTCCTATCCTCCTGCCTTGCCATGACCATGAACTTCTTTGGCATCGTCGGCATCTTCTCGGGCGGTCTCATGGAAATGACGGCCTTCAACTTCATCCCACTCATGCGAATGCATGCCGGCTCCTACCTTTTGGCGCTCGGTATCGGTCTTGCCTTTAGCCTCATCTTTTTTGTTAGTTTTCGAGCACTCATCTTGGTCTATGACCTTAAGACGCCGGGCCGCGAGGATCATGTCTCCAATCGCGCGGCAATCGATCGTTTAACGGGAAGCGGCTTTGCCAAAGAGCAATCTCCCAATGGCGAGGTCAGTATTCAATCCGATCAAGATCACGTCCTCGCTGAGCGGGTAATTCAGCTTTTAGGTGGCGTTGGCAATATCGTGGGCGCAACCAACTGCGCCACGCGCCTGCGCGTCGAGGTCGCAGACCCTTCCATCGTTGCAGATAATGCGTCGTTTGTCGCGGTGGGCGCCAAGGGCCTCATCATTACGGGCAAGACCGCCCAGGTGATTATTGGCATCTCCGTTCCCCGCGTTAAAGAGCATTTTGACCAGATCATGGGCCTCGAGCCGGGATTTGTGCCCACCACCTCGGCCTCCCCTGCCGCCAGCGCAGCCCATAAGCGCGGCGATATCTGCTTCTTCGATATCGACGGAACGCTCGCCTGGCAAGACCCTCGAGTGGCACAAGAGCTTCCCGAGAGCGAGCGAGACCTCTCCCCCTATCCCAATGAAGCGGTCTCGCAAGCCATCCGTGATTTTGTCGCCAAGGGCAATATGGCGTTTATCTGCACAGGGCGCACGCTGAGCTGCATCCATCCAAAGCTGCTCGAGCTGCCCTGGACCGGCATCGTCTGCCTCGCGGGTGGCTATGTCGAACTTGAGGGACACGTGATTCGCGATTTGGCGATGACGCCCGGCATGCTGCAGCGCCTTGCTCCCATTCTTGAGCAATCGGACGAAGTGATTCGTTTTGAGGGACTCAATGGCGTCGTTCGCATGAGTGCCGATGCGCCCGACGCCCCCGGATACGCCCGCACCGTGGGCGATGCAATTACGCAGCTGCAACATTACAGCGCCTACAAGATCTTAATGTCCACGTCGCTTGCCAACCGCATCGCTCAGGATCAAGCGTTTGAGCCGCTGCTCTGCTTTAACGAGCTCGAGCTCGAAGTGACCGAGATTTCGCCTCGCGAATGCACCAAGCGCGAGGGTATCCAGTCCGTACTCGACGCTCTCGACCCCAACCATGGAATGGTGTATGGCATCGGTGATGCCAGCAATGACATCTCGCTGATGAACGCCGTCGATGTCGGTATCGCCATGGGCAATGCGCCGGACTATCTCAAAAAGCGCGCCGACTACATCACCGACTCGGTCGACAAAGATGGCGTCGTCAAGGCGCTTGAGCACTTTGGACTGGTCTAACTACGAAACTCGTCCGACATGCGCCGTTGCCTTAAATCCCCAAACCTGCCACACAGGCAGGCACAATGTGGCAATATGTTGCCTGCACACTACATCGATGCAACCTTTAGAAAGAATGCGAGAACCCGTGTCCAGTCCGTTTACCAGCTTTTTAGCCCAGCACTTTGACCAGATCAACGACTATCTGGCCATGTTCTTTGACGGACAGGCGACCTCTGCCGATATCGAGCGCTACCTGTACGCGCCGCTCTCGGCTTTTACGGCCAACGCCGGCAAGCGCCACCGCCCGCTCATCTGCATGCTCGCCGCCACCGCGGTAGGCGGCAGCTTTGAGAGCGCCCGCAGCGCCGCGGCTGCCATCGAGCACTTTCAGTCGGGCGCACTCATCCACGACGACATCGCCGACAACGGGCAGATTCGTCGCGGCAAGCCCTGCATGCACCTTACCGAGGGCACCGGTCTTGCCATCAACTGCGGTGACCTGGCGCTCACCATGGTCACCAAGACGGTTCTCGACGACCCCACGCTGGAGTCCGACGTGAAACTGCGCGTGCTCCACGAGCTCACCGAGATGATCGTTCGCACCATCGAGGGCCAGGCGCTCGACCTGGGCTGGGTCCGTGACGCACGCTTCGACATCTCGGTCGACGATTATCTGGACATGGCGACGCACAAGACCGCGTACTACAGCGGAGCCACGCCACTTGCCACCGGAGCCATCATTGGCGGAGGCAGCGAGGAGCAAATTGAGGCGCTGCGCGCCTTTGGCCTGCACACGGGCCTTGCCTTCCAAATTCAAGACGACCTGCTCAACTTGATCGGCACCAAGGAGGCCGCCAACAAGGACTTCCGCACCGACATCACCGAGGGTAAGCGCACGCTCGTTGCCGTGCACGCCCTGTCTGATGAGCGCTATCACGACGAGATTGAAGCGATCCTTTCCTCGGGCACCGAGGACCCCGCGCAACTCGCACGCGCCGTGGAGATCTTCCAGGAGACCGGCTCTATCGATTACGCCCACACTTATGCGCTCGACCTGACCGCCAAGGCCAAAGCAGCCATCGAGGACGTTTCGCTCGACCCGCATGCACGTGAACTGTTCCTCTCCATGGCAGATTTCTTTGTGGAGCGCCTTAACTAGCGGGGGTTATAAAACCTGTCAGCAGCGTATTTGGGTACAACTTGCTACACTGTTGAGTGCATGTTTATGCATCCCTTTGCGTTGTCTATCCGACACACGCTCAAATAGTACGAATGGTACGCCGAAAGGGGTTCGTTCATGGAACCTATTACAACGGGCATGCAGGGAGCAGCCGTCGAGGACGTCCAGTCCCGCCTTCTGCAGCTCGGCTATACAATCGATGACACCGAGGTTGCCGACAAGCGCTTTGGCACCACCACCGAGCAGGCCGTCAGCACCTTCAGGCTCGACAGCGGCCTTGCTGCCGGTCATGCCGTCGATATCCCCTGTTGGAGCGCCCTGGTCGACGCCTCGTATAAGCTGGGCGACCGCACCCTGTATCTGCGCATGCCCAATTTCCATGGCGCCGATGTGCAGGCCCTGCAGCGCGCTCTCAACGTTTTGGGCTTTGCCTGTGGCGAAGACGACGGCTACTTTGGTCCGCATACCGAGGCCGCCCTGCAGCAGTTCCAGGAAAATGTCGGCCTGTTTGCCGACGGCATGGCCTTCCAGGACACCTACGCCTACATCAACCGCCTGCACCATGTGTGGGAGGGCAAGCCCTCGGTCACCGAAGCCGAGTCCCGCATCGGTTTTGCTCGCGCCGCCAACGTGCTCGAGCGCTTCCAGATCGCCGTTATCGGTGAGGACCCCATCGCACGCAGCGTTGCTTCGCGCATGTGGAACATCGCCACGGCAACGACCGACAACAGCGGCATGATGCTCTGCGACTCCGAGGTCCCAACCGACGTTGACCTGGTGCTCGAGATCGCAAGCGACGAGCTGCCCGCCGACGCCGCGCCACGCGCCACGATTGCCCTCGCCGAGTGCCACAACCTGGCCCAGCGCATCCGCACCGCCAATGTCGCCGCGCAGCAGAAGCCGGCTCGCATTCGCATTGAGCTCACGGGCATGACGCGCTACAACGGCACCTTCACGGCCAGCGACGCGCAGACGCTCGCCGTACGCCTACTCGACGGCGTTTGCGATGCCCTCGCAGATTAGGTAAACTAGACGAGTTGCTTTTGGGCGACACCACACATTGGGACGTAGTTCAACGGTAGAACTCCGGTTTTTGGTGCCGGCTGTTGGGGGTTCGAATCCCTCCGTCCCAGCCATTAAAACTGAGCGCCCTAAGCCCATAACGGCCCAGGGCGCTTTCTTGTGGGCAAGCGAAGGAATTCGAGCCCGCAAGGGTGCGGAGCTGAGGAAACGCGAAGCGTTTTCCAGCGCAGCACGCAAGGAGCGAAGCGACGCAGCGGGGCGCGGCCGCCGACCAGGCGGACGCGGAATCCCTCCGTCCCACACCAGCCAAGAGCCCCTCACGTCAAGCAAATCGAGCCAACGCCGCCAAGCGGAGGAATCCGAACCCGCAAGGATGCGAAGCGACGCAGCGGGGCGCGGCCGCCGCAGGCAGACGCGGTGTCGGCACTTGGGGACGCTCCTAAGTGCCGACATTATAGGAACGTCCCCAAGTGCCGGCTCGGGACTATTTTCGAGGACCCTCCGAAGGACTGTGGCCAAAAAACGGCAAATATGAGTACTGTTACCGTTGTAGCTACATTATTTTCGTTAATAAAAGAAGATCTTAATGAGATTTATTCGCATCAAGGTCTTCCATTAATGAACACTTGAGGAGATACGGCAGCTTATCTGCTCGATCGACACGTCAAATCACCTTAAATGTGGTCAAAATTACTGCTACTAAAAGAGTATCAGTACTCATATTTGCCGTTTTTTGGCCACGGCTCTTTATAGACACCCTGTACAGCGACGGTGGTAGATTTCGGAACGTGTCCGTCAGCCCCGTTCCGAAAAGCGAGCCGCATGCAACGGCCAAGCCACGACAGGCCCCGGGAGAGCGGGGACACCGGCTTAGGTTTATCGCGAGTTCCGCACGAACAGGAGGCCACTTAATGTGGCCTCCGTCGTGAGCAGGACTGTAGAGCAGGAAACCTAAGCCGGTGTCCCCGCTCTCCCGGGGCCGGCGGAATTTAGTTGTTCAGCATGCGGTCGAAGCTTCCCGAGTCGCCATCCCGATAGTCGGCGGTCATCAGAATCTCCTGCGGAATGCGCCCGCCTTCACGTAGCACATTGCGGAACTGCACGCGCGTGACCATGGGCAGATCCTTGATCGTCGCCGCCAAGTTCTGCGGCACGCCCTGGTTGGCAGCCGCGCGCTCGCACTCGCCGCCGGCCTTCACGCGACGCTTATGCTCGGCGAGCATGGCGCGGTACATACCGGCATGCAGGCGAATCTCAACCACATTGGCATTGCGAGCCTGCTCGACGATGCGCGCGCCCTCGCGGTCGATATCGCCCACGTAGTAGACGTAGTTAAAGCGATAGCCGATCTCGGCCAGATAATCGTCCAGGGCATGCGAGACGCTCGCCTTGCATCCGCCGCCAAAAATCACGCCGCCCACCTTGATGCCAAAGAGCTTGGCGTGCTTGCGGCCACGCAGCAGCCTGACGATCTCGTCGTAGGTGTCCAGGTTCTCGACCATAATGAACGGCTTATCGGCGCCCAGCGTAAAGAAACCCGTAAAGTGCACGGGGCGGTTGGGGGCGACCTTGATCGCCTGCATGCTGATGCCCTTTTCGGTCATGCGCCTTATCAGGCGCTCACCGTGCTTGCCGTCAAAAGCCTTCTCGTCGTTAAAAATCTGGTAGGCACGCTGGCGGCGCGAGGCAACCGGCGTATCGGCACCTCGGTTTTGCTCGATCCAAGCCTGGATGATTGCGATTTCCTCGGCAATCTTGCGGTTGGACATCTCGTTGTGCTGAGTGCGCTGCGGCGCCTTTTTGCCGTCCTTGCCCCCGACCTTAACAATTTGAGTCTGCTGCTCCTTGATCTTAGAGAGCGCCGTAGGCGTAGGGACAACTTTGAGCAGCTGCCTGCCCAAAACGCGGGCAAGGGCAAACGCCGATACCTCGCCGTGGACGGCCGACTCGGGCTGCTGGGTAGCACTATCAGCCGCGGCAGGCTCAGCCTGTGCATGAGGCTTACGCTTGGAATCTGCCCGGGTATTACGTTCCTGCTTGGGCGCAGACGAGCGCTTTTGCGGACGATCGGACTTGGCCTCCTTCGCCGGCTGGCGCTTGACCTGATCCACCGGAGTCTCGGCCTTCTCATCTCCGTTTTGTGTCGCTGTCTTCTCGGCCGCGGCCTCGGCATTTGAGCCACGACCGCCGCGGTGACGACGACGGCGGGGCTTGCCTGAGGCGCTCTCCCCCGCCTGCTTATCAGCGGTCTGTTGAGCTTTGACCTCAGTGTCAGCCGCAGGCTGCGACTCGGAAGGTTGCTGTTCGCGAGCCGCCGGCTCAACGGTTTTCTCGGTTTGTTCGGCCTTCTCGGCCTGAGCGGTCGAAGCCGGCTCGCCCTTCTCCTGACGCCTTACGGGATACGCGCGCCTCGCAAAACCACGCCCGGGACGGCATGAACCCGGAGCCTTCTTGGCAGACTCCTCAACATCGTCTGCAGCCTCGGAAGGCTCTTCAACCTCATGCGCGACATCCTGCTGCGCAGCCTTAAAGTGGGCACCACGGCGACGCTGGGGCTCCTGGGCCTCCACGGGCTTTTGCTCCTTCGCGGGCCTCTGCGACTCGGCAGCAACCTCGGTCTCAACAGCCTCGGCATCCGTCTCGCCCTTTCGAGCAACGGCGCGACGGAAGCGCTCCTGCTGGGCGCGGCGCTGTGCATCGCGCTTGCCGCCCCCGCCAAAACCGCCGCGTCCTGCCTTGGCCGTAAAGGCACGCACGACGTTCTCATCGAGCAACTCATCGGTATCGACATGCTCACGCGGAGCAACTTCTTCCACAGCAGGCACGTCAGCGAAATCCTCGACGACAAAATCTTCGACGGACTCGGCAGGCTGCTCCTGGGCATCGCGGATCTCGGCATTGATGGTATAGAACGCCGGGCGCCCGTTAATGCCGCTGCCCTCGATCTTGGTAACGATCTTTGCCGCGATGAGTTCGTCGCGCATCACCTTGGTGTCGCATTCCTTATCGACGGAGCGGAAAATCTGCGCCAGCGCGCTCGACTTAATCTTGAGCGCCTTGCGGCAGAGCAGGTCGTAGGCAACCAGCTTGGCGCGCTCGGCAGAAAGCGACGTCTGGCTGCTCAGACGCTCAGCCAGAGCATCGACATTGTTTTGATTATCGGAATATACCGTCTTGGCCACGGGGCCCCTTTCCTATGCACACATATACGTCCATATGGTACAACGCACGAGCCTATCCACGCAAAACATCTGCGAGAACGCCCTTGCACCACCTGTTATCACAAGAAAAAAGACCGGGTCCGCTTGATTGCGGACCCGGTCTTTCCGAGTCAAATAGATGGGAGATTCAACCCGTCCGACCGACTAGGCCTTAGCGGCCTCGGCGTCGGCAGGAGCTTCAGCGGCAGCGGCGCGACCGTACTCGGCCTTGCCCATCTCGGACCACTCGGGCTCCTCGTCGGGCATGGAGCCGGCCTCCTTGCCGAAGAACTCCTTGAGGCAGTTGACGGCGACGATGAGGCCCAGGACCATCAGCAGGACGGCGAAAACGAGCTGCAGGCCCTTGGTGGCGGCGACGGAAACGGCGGCCGTGGTGGCGGTAGCCGGGATGGTGCCGAAGAAACCGTAGGCCTGGACGGCGGTCATGCAGCCCATGGCGCTCTGGACCAGCGAGGTAAAGGTGCAGCAGAGCAGGAAGGCGACGGGCACGTAGAGCATCCAGCCCTTGCGGCCGGTGCACTTGCAGAACACGGCGAGGGTGATCATGGTCATACCGCCGAGCAGCTGGTTGGAAGCACCAAAGAGCGGCCAGATGTTGGCATAGCCGCCAAAGGCGAGGGCGAGACCGGGAAGCAGGGTGACGACCGTGGCGAACCAGGGGTTGCCGAGAACCTTCATGTAGCCGGCCTTGGACTCGATGGCCAGGGCGTCGTTGGTCTGGGCAAAGAACTCGGAGAACGAGGTGCGGGCGATGCGGGCGACGGCATCGAGCGAGGTCAGGGCCAGAGCGGAGACATTCATGGTCATGAAGACGGTAGCGAGCGTGCCGTCAACACCGAAGGCCTGCATACCGCGGGAGATGCCAGCGGCGAAGATCTGGAACGGGGTGGAAGCGACGCCGGCGTTGAGGGCGCCGGTACCGGCGGTGTTCATGTCGGAGAACATGATGCCGGCGACGATGATGGCAAGGATGCCGACGAAAGACTCGACGATCATGGCGCCATAACCGACCTTGACGGCGTCCTGCTCCTTCTCGACCTGCTTGGAGGAGGTACCAGAAGAAACGAGGCTGTGGAAGCCGGAGAGGGCACCGCAGGCAACGGAAACAAACAGGACCGGGAACATCATGCCAGAAGCGCTGGAGAAGCCGGTAAAGGCCGGAGCGGTGATGGTGGCCTGGCCGTTAACACCCAGGACGACGATACCGAGGACAGCGCAGGCGATCATGACGATCATCATGATGGAAGTGAGGTAGTCGCGAGGGGTCTTGAGCATCTGGATGGGCATGGCGCCAGCAAAGACCAGGTAGACCATGACAACGGCGAACCACTGGAACTTGTCCAGGTAGACCGGGAACTGCATGCCGACGGCAAACATGAGAACCATGAGCACCACGCCAGTGACAAACTCGGCAGCGCCGGTGAGGTTGAACTTCTTCTGGGCCCAACCAAAGGCGATAGCGACGAAGGTGAACAGGATGGAGATGGTACCAGCGCAGCCGGCGGCATAGGACTTGGTGAAGTCGATAGCACCGGTGGCAGCGCCAGAAGCGTCAACGACCGAGGTGAACATGAACGTCTTGCAGACCATGTCGGTGAAAGCGGCGATGACGATGATGCAGAACAGCCAGCAGAACAGCAGGAACAGGCGACGGCCGGTCTTGCCGATGTATTTCTCGATGAGCTGGGCCAGGGACTTGCCGTTGTTCTTCATCGAAGCGTACAGAGCACCAAAGTCGTGGACGGCGCCAAAGAAGATGCCGCCGACGAGGACCCAGAGCACGACGGGCAGCCAGCCAAAGGCCATGGCGACGATCGTACCCGTGACAGGGCCAGCACCGCAGATCGAGCTGAACTGGTGCGAGAACGCGGTGAAGGCGGAGACGGGCGAGAAGCTCTTGCCGTCCTTCATGCGCTTGGCCGGCGTGAGGGCCTCTTTGTCAACGCCCCACTTGTTGGCCAGCCAGCGGCCGTAGCCCAGATAGCCACAGGCGAGCACCGCCGCGGCCACAACCATGAGCAAAACTCCGTTCATTACATTTCCTCCTCTAAAAAGAACTTCCTAGACATAAAAAATGAGGGCCGTCGGTTGCGCTCGACGGCCCTCATCTTCATCAGCCGCCCGTTATCGTACGGGCTAGCTGTATGTGCTAACCCGCATCAGATAATTACTACGCTGATAATGTTTAGCTGATGCGTGAACATGTCTAAGAAATCCTCTTCAATCATGATGCGAACGATCCGTGCGTGTTCACATCCCCCAGTGGATGAAAAGCAGTATGAAACTTTAGTTACCTAAAGTCAACGCAAATTTGTAATGAATTTTCAACTTTTTTTGAAATTCTCGGTATAAAACGCCACTGACCTCGGACTTTACCCAACAAAAGTTTTTGCATGAGAGATGCCCCTGAGGGCCGCGGGAGCTCCCATCCCAAATGTGCGGAGCAAAGCTCTGCACACCATCTTTTTCTTTCAGCTAAAGCACGCCGGAAATTCGACGCAGCTGGCTAACCTTGCCGGACGTTGTCGACGCCAAACCAGCCCAGAAGCCATATCGATACAGAAAGGTCCCCGACCGGAGGGGCCGGATATAAGGTTTATCGCGAGTTCCGCACGCAAAGAAGGCCACTTAATGTGGCCTTCGTCTTGCGCAGGACTGTAGAGCAGGAAACCTTATATCCGGCCCCTCCGGTCGGGGACCGCACCCGTATGACTACAGCGTCATGTTCGGATCGGCATCGACGTCGAACGGCGAGATTTCACCTCGGTCGAATTTACGGCGGGCGACCTCCGCGATCATGGCAGCGTTATCGGTGCACGCCGAAAGCGGCGGTACCGTCACGCGGATCCCCTGACGCCCAAGCTTCTTGATCATCATCTCGCGCAGATGCGGATTAGCCGAGACGCCGCCGCCGATGCAGTATTCCTTGCATCCGGTGGCATGCAGCGCGTTCTTGGCCTTCTTGTACTGAACGTCAAAGACGGCTGCCTCAAACGAAGCCGCCAGATCGGGCAGGTGAATCGTGCGCCCGGCCTTGG
>CABQHR010000001.1 GCA_902463875.1 uncultured Collinsella sp. | reverse complement strand
GACTCCAGGTCGTGCTTCACCCTGAGGTCTATACTCATGGAAAACCTCCCATTTCTCGATGTCCAAGAAATGGGAGGCAGTTCACTGTCCCCTTCGTGGTGCTTTTCGCAGCAACTACTGCAAGCGCATGGCCTCTTGAACCGCGCCAACCAAGTTGGCGTCGTTACCGAGTTCCGCAGCCTTAATCTGCGGCTCGGGAATGCCGGCGAGGCCGCCCTCGTACCCTGCAAGCGCGATGGGCATCTGTTTGCGCAGGGCATCGATAAGCTCGGGATGGCACGAAATTCCGCCCGCAATAACAAATACCTCGGGGTCAATTACCGCCTGAAGGTTAACAAGCTGCGCATCGAAGGTCCTCGCATAGCGATCGAGCGCACGCTGAGCATCGGCGTCGCCGCTCTCAATCCATTCGAAAACTCGACGTCCATCTACGGGAGAATCCTCCGGCAGTCCCTTTTCGGCAACGGCCGCATCGCGCAGCGCACGCCATCCACCCGTACCGGCAAAGGTGCTCTCCATGCTCGCCGGACGCGTCACGTCGTTGCGCAAGAAGCTAAACTCGCCCGCAAAGCAGTGCGCGCCGCGCAGGACCTTTCCGTCGATAACGATGCCTCCGCCGATGCCGGTGCCGATAGCGAGCACAACGCCAAACCGCGTACCGCGCAGCGCTCCCGCCGCGTATTCGCCCAGCGCACAGCACTTGCCGTCGTTGTTAACGGCGACGGGCACACCTAGGCGCTCGCGCATGATTTTTCCCAGGGGGCATCCATCCATATAGGTCAGCGATCCGCCGCGATGAATCGTGCCATCAAGATCGCCCTCGTAAATGCCACCCGGGGCGCTCACGCCTACGGCCGAAATACGGTCGCGGTACGGCTCAACAAGCCCAATCAGCGCCTCGACCGTCTCTTCGGCTGTGGTAAAACCGGTCGGCACGCTTCCGCGCGCGCGAATGGAAAAATCCTCGCCCAAAACAGCCCACTTAACGGCCGTGCCGCCCACGTCGATACCAAAGTATTCCTTCATGTTCCACTCCTCTTGTCTGCATCTGCAAATGCCGAATGCCGGAACGGGAAACCGTCTCGGCATCGGCTAGTCTTGTCTGAGATTGTCTCTACTGCTTGGCTTCCACCTCGCGGACGCGCAGCATCATGTACTGACGGCTCGGCAGATCGATGCGGAACTTACCCTCAAAGGCGCCCTCGAGCGTCTCGACGGTCATATTCCACGTGTCGATCACATCGACGGTATAATGCTTGCCCTCGGCGCCCTCAAACTCTCGATACGCCGGGCGGTTAAAGCCAAAGTACATAACGACATCGGCAGTCCCGTGGCCATGGTCGTTTGACATGCAGGTAACGTCCCAGGTAAACGTTCCGTCAAGAACGCCGACCTCGTCGGGCACCCAATCAAAGTCATCCGGCAGCGCCTCCATATAACGGCGGCAAAAACCGATACGCTCGGGCGACTCGCCGTAGAGCTTGCCGCCATGTGCCCACCAAAGCTTGGGGCCGCGGTCGACGTAGGTCTCACCGTGCGTGACATAGCCGCCGCGCAGGCTGCCCTCCCAAAAACGGCGGACAAGCTCCTGGGCCGTAAGGTTGCCCCAACCCCAGTTAATGTTGCCCTCGTAACCGACCTCATCGATCAAAACCGGCTTGCTATACTGCGCGCGCAGCATGGTGACATCCTCGGCCGTGTTCTTAAGATCGCACCTCTGGTAGCTCACATGCGTAATCCACGGATGGCTGTGGTCGAAGATCTCGCGGCAATTGTGGATGCTGCGCAGGTGGCCATACGGGTCGTTCGCCATGATGATGCGGGCATAGCGGTCCCAGTCCTCGGCCGGCTTCCACGGCATAAGGTCCCACTCGTTGGCAAGGCTCCACCAGATGTTCTTGTATGCCGAGAAACGGCGGGCAACATACGTCAGGTAGAAGATGTCCTCCTCGCGCGTCATGCGGGAGAAGCCCCAGTCCTCGGGCTTGTCATACGGATGCAAAACGATAAGGTCCGCCTGGATGCCCAGCTCATCAAGCTGCTCAATGCGGTGCTCGAGGTTCTCCCAAAACGGCTCGTAAAAGCGGTAGTGGTCGAAGTTGCCCTTCTCGCCCTCGTAGGCATACATCGCCGGATCCTCGACGTTATAGTCGTAGAACTTGGGGAAGACGCACATGCGGATCTTGTTAAAGGGCGCCGCGGCGAGCGTCTGAAGCGTCTGCTCCTGCAGCTGAAGATCCTGGTTGGTCCAGGCATAGCACGTGGTGCCAAAGGGTAGATAGCGCGTGCCGTCCTCGTAGGCAAAGTTGAAATCTTCATCGGTGATAAACGGAGCATCGTGGCCGAGCACGTCCTTTGCCAGCAGCACGCGGCCATGGTTTTCGCCCGTGGCAGGCGTGGCTTCAAAAGAGCCGGCGGCGCCATCGAGCTCGGGGTCGTTAGAACTCACCGTGTAGTTCCAGACGCCGGCGCTCTCGGGCATAAAGTTGATTCCGTAGCGGCCGTTGCCCTTATAGAAGCCATGAACTTCAAAGCTGTCCTGGCCGTCCGCGCGATCGAAGCGCGCCGACAGCTCGACCTCGACATAGGGATTGCCGGCCGCGGTGCCCGCAAGCTCGAGCTTAAACACCTTGTACTGCTCGACGGTGGTCATAATAACGCCTCCAAGTTAAGCGATTGAATAGTCGGATCCCGTCGGGCGGCGCGAACGCAGCCCGACGGAAGGAAAGGGAGTGGCGGATTATTTGGCGCTCTTGATGAGCATGATGAACACATAGCCCACAGCGATGAGCACGATGGCGATCGGGAACGCCATGAAGTAGGAGCCGGTGGCGACAACGATTGCCGAGGTCACGATGGGGCCAAGAATCTGGCCGATGGTGTTAGCGATGTTGAGGATGCCCAGGTCCTTGCCGGCGTTCTCCTTATCGGGCAGAACATCGACATTGAGCGCCTGGTCGACGGAAGAGTAGATGCCGTAGCCAAGACCTGCCAGCAGGGCGAAGCCGTACATGCCGGCAACGGACTTAAGCAGCCAGGGCAGGGCGATACCGATACACATCATGATCGTCGCGACGAGGATGATGGGCTTGCGGCGGCCGATCTTGTCGGAGATGGCACCCGAGGTAAGCGAGGCAACGAGCGACACGACCATGATCACGACGGACATGCTCGAAAGGACCGCGCCGGCTTCTGCCACGGGAAGACCGATGTACTTCTCGAGGATGTAGAGTTGATAGCCGTTGATGCAGAAGTAACCGAAGATGAGGAGCAGGCGACCAAAGAGGGCCAGGTAGAAGTCACGGCAGTTCTTGGTGGGCGGAACGAACATGAGCAGCAGCGACTTGAGGTTGAGCTTCTCGGACTGCTCGCCCTCGGCAAGAGCGGCAGACTTCTCGCGCGGCCAAATGATGATGGCGAGAATGCCGGTCAGGAACCAAGAGACCGTGCCGATGATAAAGCCGGGCACCGGGTTGGCGAGGAACTGCGTACCGATGATGGTGCCGATCGACTGGCCGGCCGTTGCGCCACCGCCATAGAACGCGGAGAGCGTGCCGCGCTTGTTAAGCGGGATGCGGTCGGAAAGCACGGCAACGGCAGGAGCGAGCATGCAGTTGAGGCCAATCTGCAGCACGCACCAGGAGGCGACGATCATGGGAAGCGTGGTCGCGACCGAAGTGCTCCAGAAGGCGCAGCCGCAGATAAAGCCGCCGAGGACGATGAACGGCGTACGCTTGCCAAAGCGGCTGTGGCAGTGATCGGAAAGCGCGCCGAAAACGAGATTCGAGAACAGGGCGAAGATCGAACCGACCGAGTTCATCGCTGCGAGAATTGCCTCGGGCTGGCCAATGTTAAGGCCGTTAAAGCGCTCGGGGAACAAGACGTTGGAGCCGATCGTGCCCGACATCATCCACATGATTCCGAAGATGATAAAGCCGATCATAAAGCGCCATGTCTCGGTCTTGGTCATGGGCTTGCCGGTGTCGGGGGCAATGGCGTTGGGATCGATCGCCGTTGACGTTTGGGTTGCCATTTTGACAGTTCTCCCTTCAAAGATGTTGCCTGCGCAGTCCGCGCAATGGGGTGGCGTAAAAGGGGTCGAAACGCCACCCCTCAACGAGCGCGATTTGGGGTACGCCCATCGTGAACTGCTCGAAGTCTACTTACTAAATAGTAAGTAACTTCTACGGCTTGCATAGTAATCCTTTGCAACAGTTACTTAGTGGTTAGTAAGTATTTATTGCGGCGAACGGTCGATATTGCCGTTTAAACGGTGTTTACTTTTGTTGAGAGGGCTGTTGCGCCGTCTCATTTGAGCCAAGTTGGGCTAGCATCAAGTACGACAAAGACGGTACGGAGCCGACGGGCACCGATACATGAGATATGGATTTTCATGAACAACGATCAAGGGAAGAAATCGGTCCGAACGGCCTCGAGGCGCAGCAATGCCGCGCAGGAGCGCCTTGAGCAGATCGTTCTCGCCGCCGTCAAGATTATTAACGCACGCGGCTACAACGGCATGTCGTTGCAGGCAGTTGCGGACGAGGTGGGAATCACCCAAGCAGGCGTGCTTCACTATGTGGGCAACAAGCAGGGCCTTTTGATGGAGGTTATTCAGCATTACTACAGGCGCAGCTCTACCACCGAAGACTATCTCACGTTGTTCGCGCCTGGCGGTGCGCTTGAGGGGCAACAGCCTAAAATACCCGAGTACCTGCGCCTAATTGTCGCGGAAAACGCCAACCAGCCCGAACTCGTCATGCTGTTTCAGACCCTCAACACCGAGGCGATGTCGCCCGAGAGCCCGATGCACGAGTACTTCAACGATTACTCACGTGAGGCAATCCACCCGTCACTGATCCCCGCGTGGTCGGTGCCAGAAGGCGTCGACGCCGAAGAGACGCTCTCGTGTGCCCTGGCCGCCATGTATGGCCTCGAAGGTCGCTGGCTCGCCCGTCCGGACGAAGTCGACTACAAAACAGAATGGGCGAAGTTCGAGGACGTCTTGTTCCCCCTACCGCTGTGGAAAGACTATCGCTAGCGCAGAAACAGACCCCATCCCCTCAGCAGTTGCGGTGAAATACGGACTGTTTGGCCCCCTGGGGGCCGTAATTAGTCCGTATTTCACCGCAAGTTATTGAGGGGATGGGATTGTTTACCGCTTCAGCGCTACGAGTTGGCAGTCAGGCGGCTCCAGAGTTCGTCAATATCGATTTGGTCGCCGCCGCTCAGGTAGCCGGTGCGAATAAAAGCCTCGTTGTAGATATAGATGTCATGAGCGCTGTCGCCATCGTCTTCGGTGTCGTAGGCCGAAATCACATAGCGGCTGCCGTCGAGTGCCCTGACCAGCCAATACGCGGAATCGTCAACCGTACACTTCTCCTGCACCATCGCTGCATCGCCAATTGCGCCGGCAAGCGCGCGGTCGCCCGTCGTATAACCGGCCACCGAAAGCAAGATCGCCACGCTATCGTCTCCGCCGCCCGGTTCAAGCTCCTCGTACTCGGACTCCGAAAGCGGTATCGCGCTATTTGCAAGTTCGTCCACATCGTCCGAAACCTTGGAAAAGGTAAAGGCGAATAATCCCGCGTCATCGACGGCGCCGTAGCCCACGTTCTCGCCTTGCCACTCATAATTTTGATGTTTGAGCAGGCGCACCAGATCGGCACCACCCAGGTTGATTGCGGCATAGACCGTCACGTTGGCATTGTCGTCCACGCAGGCGGCGTCCGCCGTGCTCGCCGCCTTGGCGCCGCCCGCGCCGCCCGAGCAGCCAGCCAGCACGCAAACCGCCGCGCCCGCGCCCGCCACAAAGGCCGCACGGCTCATCGTCATCTCGTTCATCATGTTCGTCCCTCGCTATGTTATTGGCCGCGTCGCGCTTAGCCGAGCGCGCGCCCGGTCTTCTCCTGCCAAAATTCGTCAATCGTGGGGGCACCGCCGCCCTGGGTAAACGTACCGGTCTTGATAGCCTCCTCGGTAATGAGGTCCAGGCGATAGTCGCCATTTTCCATCGGGCTCACCATGGCAACGTGACGCGCCATGTTGGAACCGTAAACGCACGCGATCCACGAGCCCGAGGTGATCTGTGCCCGATCCTCGACCGGCACCGAAAAGCCCGCGATAACGTCCTCGCAGCTCGAATAGCCCGCAAGTTGCAGCGTAAACATCACGGTGCTCCCGGTTCCGCCCTTGTCGAGCTTTCCGATTTCGTCCTCACCGAGCCATTCGGTTGCGCCATCCTTGCTGATATTGCAGACGCTGAGTACGCGGCCTGCCTCGTTCTCGTACATCTCGAGCGCATCTTGCCAGGTATAGCCCTGTTGCGACGCAAATTCCTGCAACTGCCAGCCCTTAAGCTCGAGCAATGCCGCGATGCCGATGTTGCGGTGCGCATCCCAGCAGTCATCCGACCACGTATCAAACGCATCCGTCGAGCCGCCGTCCGCATCCGAGCTGCCGCCCGCATCACCGGAATCGTCCGATGACGAGCCCGCGTCCATCTTGTCCTTTACCGGGCGGTCGTCGTTAAAACCCGTCGTATCCTGTGCCTGCTGTCCACCGCACCCCGCAAGCGTCAGCAGCGCCGTTCCCGCCGCCACGACAAACGCCGTGCGCGAAATAACCGTCTCCCTCATCGTTGTTCCTTTCCCGTTCTTTATCACGGTGCCGAGAAACACGCCCGGCATCGATTCAGACATAGCCCGCTCACGCTATTGACGAGGCAGTTCCGTCCAGCCAAAACCGGGCTCAAAGCCATCGCGCGTGCCGATCACATCGCCCGAGCCGTTCACCCAAGCTTGGTCCGCCATCACCGAAACCTCGACATCGGTGCCGTCGGGCCTGGTGTAATGATTGACTCCGCGAATGGCATCGGAATACGAGGCAGCGCCCGTTCCCACACCTGCGCTAGAGAAATTGGCCGCACTGGCGGCCATGTTCGCGGCGTGTTGACGATCGCTGCGGTCGAACCATGCCTGTTGGTAACTGTCGAACGCCGCTTGCTGCGAAGCATGCATCTGCTGCCAAGCTGCAAACTGCTGTTGCTGCTGGGCGATATTCATCTGCGTGCGTTGCCGCTGCTCAAGCACCATCTGCTGCTTTTGAGCGGACGCTTCGCGCGCAATCTCCGGGTTGAGCCGCAGGGTCGATGCCATTGAGGCGAGCGCCGTAGAGGCCGCCTCGTCCAGACGGCCCTCTGGCGCAACCAAGCAGAAGCTGTCCCTGATACGCCACTGCAACAGGTCGGCCGCTCCCAGCTTGAACGGCGCCTCGTCTGGGCAATCGCCCTGATCCGAGGCCTGCTCCTGCGCGACACCCTGCCCCGCCGCCGCAGCCGCCTGGCGCTCGCGCAGGCGCTTACCCAGAACGCCGCCGATGAGCCCGCTCGAAAGGCCCGCGCCCAGCAGCGCCTCGGCCCCGGCGGCAATGCCTTTACCCATAGAGCCCGCGATTCCGCCAATCGAGGCCACATAGCCCTCGACTTTGGCAGCCACCGCAAGCTCGGTGGGCACTGGAGCGCCCGCAAGCTGATATCGGCACATGCCGCACTCATAGATCACATCGCTCGGTTCCATCGAAAAGCCCTGAATCGCAAAGTCGTTTGCCGCCTCGCGCTTTACGCGGGCACGCTCGTGCTCGATATCGACCGCCGCGCTCGATGGGTACGGCTGCTCGGCCACAACCTCCGCCTGCGCGCCCAGCTGTGCCGCGCAGGCCTGGGCCAGCTCGTCGCAAGCTGCCTCCACGTGCATAAACGCCTTGCGCTCGGTTTGCGTGGGAATACGCTTGGCAACGGCGCCCGCATCCACGTAGCAGAGCTCGGAGCGGTACACAATCCGCTCGCCCGCGGGGCCCGCCGCCGTCACGCCAACCGAAATCGGGCAGTCGAAGCTACCGCTACGCTCAAGATGTGCCTCTTCGATACGCCAATCCCGCGGCAATGCCACCTGCGCGAGTGCCTGACCGCCAGAAACATCGCATGCGGTATGGAGCTCGAGGTCGCCGACGCGGGGAGCACCCGCCGAGGCTGTGCCGCCAGACCGTGACGCGGCCTCGGCACTCCGCGTTGGCGCATCTGCCGGCACGGCCACGCTCGGCTCGCAACCTTCACCCGCGCTATCATCGTCAGCCGCATCATCCACAGACCCCGTGGCATCCGGGCCGCATGCAACGCCCCCGAGCCGGACGCCGCAACCCGGGCAAAACCGCACCGGCACACCGGCAACCCGAGGCAGTTGCGCCCCGCATGCCGGGCAGAATCTCAAGTCACTCATCCCGTACATCCCTCATTTCATTGGCTGTTCTTGATGGCGGCAAGCTGTCGCCACAGTTCCTCGGCACCGTCGAGGCGATATGCCGTCTTGTCGAGCACGATATTCTTGCCCTCGAGCTCCACCGATCGCTCCGAGCCGTCCGCATAGACAAAAACGAGCGTGCAACCGGCGTCGCTCATCCGCTCATCCACCTCATCTCCCACGATGCAGCCGTCGAGCGCGGCAAAGGTCGATGCGACCAGCTCGGCATCGTCGGTCTCATAGACCGTCCGTGCCTCTCCGTCCTCGATAAGCCTGACCGCCACCGGAGCGGCGGCACAATCATTGAGCGATGCTTGTGCGGCAGTCTTTCCCTGAGCGCCATGGGCGCCGGCGCCGTAAGCTCGCATGAGTGTCACCGCCGCGGCAACAACAACCACGGCGATAAGCGCGCCCGCAATTTTATTAGACGCGCAACCCCGAGACGCCATAGACGCACTCCTTCCGTTCTACTTCGCTCAACATCACATTCATATGCCTTTGAGCGCCAAAACGGCAGGTGACAAATGTCTCATATTCACATTTTCGCAGGTAAAAACCACCACAAAGGTGCCCTGTCCCCTTTGTGGTGGTTGACTAGTCTTGGGGCGTCCAGGACCAGAAGAAGTTGATGAGGGCCACGCGCGAGGCGGCACCGGTCTTTTTGTTGATCGAGGCGATGTGGCGGTAGAGCGTAGAACGCGAGAGGAAGAGCGCCGCCGCCACGTCCTGCACGCTGTCGTCCGAAACGACCAACGCCTCCAGCACATCGCGCTCGCGCTTCGTAAGCCCAAAGGCAGCTACGAAGCCGTCGAGTCGATCGTCAAACGAAAGCTCCGGCGCCTCCAGGGGCACCGCGTCGGTCTGATCGGCCGCACGGCCCACGCCAAGATCGTCGGTGGCAAACGCCAGGCCTCTGTGATCCGCTTCGTCCTCAACGCCTTGTCCAAACTGTCCCAGCAGCGAGATCGCAATGCCGACAAACAGCACGAGTACGACGCCCACCGCCATCAGCACGTTTTGACTCGAGATGATCGCCACCGCCGGAGCCGTCACAAGCATTGAGCAAATGTTGTTGATGACGCGGCCCATGCACGGCCACAAATACGACCAGCGCGCATACATCGAAATCGCGGCGAACTTTGCGGTGAAGAACACCACGAAAAAGCCCGTGCCCAGGTAAAAGATAATCGTGGCGGCGAGCGCATTACCGCCGTTGCCATCGGTGATAAGCACGAAGAACGAGAGCGTGGACAGCATGGCGGCGCACGTCATGATGATATTCATATACGAGCGTCCGCGCAGGTCATACAGGGCGCCGGCGGCAAGTGCACTCACAACCAGCAGCAAGCGCGGCCAGTCGCCCAGATCGATGGCGCCGGCGGCATGCGAGGTCGTAAGACCGGCGTTGAGAGCCGCGAATACGCCGGTAAGACAGGCGGTCGCCACCGTCAAGCGCACTACGGCACCTTGGAAGGCCGCCTTTGCCTCGGGATTATCGCGCCACTTGGCGCCATGCTCCGACGCATCGACCGATAGCTCGGCAATCTCGACTTCGAACTCGGGCGCAGACTCATCACGCAATTTAGCTCGGCGGGTACCGTGAAGCAGCCCAACCAGCGCAATCGCACAGGCGACCAGAACAAACTGTTGAGGAATGCCCGCAGGCATCACCATATGGTTGAGCACCTGTACCAAAATGCCCGCAGCATAAGAAACCGCCACGGCACGTGCCAGACAAGGCGTCTGCGCAAAACGCCGCGCCAGATTGGCATGGGCGGTCGATCCGCAGTAGCCCAGAGCGCAGCACGCCACCAGACCGCCCGCAATCACGACCTGAAACTGCGCCGCCATAATCAGCAGCAGCAATGCCGACACCAGCAGCACGCCCGTCATATCGCTCGTTGCATCGATTGCCTGGGGACGGCGATAGTACAGAAGAGGACGCACAAAATAGCCAATCACGCTCGCGCCGACGACGATGCTCTCGTAGATAACAACCTCGTTCGCTGGCACAAACTCGGCCACGCGTACGTCAAAGAAGTACTCGCCGGCCAAAAACGTGAAAAAGAAAAGCGCCAGGCACAGAATCTCCCGTATGCCCCGGCGCAAATATGCGGTTGTGTCTCCCAGGTCCCTCATGGTAACCCCCACCCGCTTAGATGTCCGGAGAACCATTTTAGTAGAGAACGGGTCTTACTACCCACGCAATAGCCGAAGTGTTACGCAATTGCCCTCAACCGCCCTCAACACAAGTTGCGGTGGAATACGGACTGTTTACAGCCAAAAAGGCTGGATTTAGACCGTATTTCACCGCAACTAAAGGAGCCCTTCTCCGATCGCACGCTCAGTTGCGGTGGAATAGTTCCTGTTTGTCCGGCTGGGGGCACTTTTTAGGAACTATTCCACCGCAACTTATTGAGGGACTGGGTTGTGTGCGATGGAGAAGGGGGATGGAGGGATCGGAAGTGTTGGAGCTCGGGCGTTAGCGCTCGGGAGTCAGAATCACCAGGGTGTCGTGCTCAAAGGGATGCTGAGCCACGCGCACGGTGCCGTCACCGTTGTCACGGACGGGCAGCTTTGCGATGCGCTTGTCCTCCATGTCGAGGACCGTCGCCGTCCAGCCACGCGCGCCGTCGAGCTTAAACGTGAGCGCCGTGGTGCGCGGCAGGTAGGTGACGACGCGATCGCCAATACGCGCCACACGGATGGCCTCGCGCGCGTCGTCGAGCAGCTCCTGTGCGGGAACCACGGCAAGGGCGCCATCGCACGCCGTGGCACCCAGGCCGGCAAGCACATGCTCGATGGCGGCAAAGTCCCACACGCCCGCAAACTGCAGGCACTCCTGCCATCGGAACGGCATGTCGAAGCCCTCGCCCAGCACCGAGCCCTGGCTGCGCGACGTCTGCCAGTTCCAAACGCCGTGGGCACCGTAGGTCACGCCCGCGCTGGCGCCGGCGAGAATCGACGACCACACGCTCGCGCGGCAATCCTGCGCGGTAAAACGCCAGTACACGTTGCGGCTCGCGCCCATCTGCTCGTAGCAGGGCTCGGAGTTGACCATCGGCTTTTTGGGATAGTTGGCGATAAAGTCTTGCGGCAGGCGCCAAGCCTCGAGCTGACCCTCGTAGTTGTGGCCGGGCTGGAACATGTAGAAGTCCAGACGGTCCAGATACTGCGCGGGAATCGTGCGGTTGCCACGGTTGATGTGCATGGTACGCAGAGCCTCGGGCGCGCGCTTTGCAACCTCGTCGAGCGCATCTTCGTAATAGGCAATCGCCTCGTCACCGGCAAAGTCCGTGTCGCCCGTCACCACATAGACGGGATCGAACTCGCCCAGGTTCTCGACGACGCGGGCAACATGGGCACGGACCTCCTCGCGCGGCATGACCTCGGCACCGCAACGCTCGGCAATCTTGGCACCCCAGGTACCGGGCACGTAGTTGCACCACATGAGCACGAGCGCCGGGCGAATGCCGTGCTCGACAGCAGCGCGGCACATGGCAGCGGCGCGGTCCCAATAGGCCTGGTTGGGCTGAGACCAATCAAAGTGCACGCCATCCTCGCTGGCATAGGGCCAAATGCCCAGATCGGGGCAGCAGCGATCCCACTGCGGCAGCGTGTTGATCTGCAGCACGTTCATGCCCTGCTCGGCACGGCGGGTCAGATAGTAGTCCCAATCGGCCTCGGCAATGCTGGTAAATGCACTCCAGCACGTGTCGGCAAACCAAAAGAACGGCTTGCCCTCGCACAAAAAGCCATCCCTACGACCGTTAACGGTCAGCTTTCCCAAACTCATCTGCATGTCCTTTCGTTTGATAAAGGAATTGCGAACCGGCAGATTCTTTCGCGCCCACACTTGGCGCAAAAGCCCCCGTCGCTTGGCAAACCCTCGCGGGCGAATCTCACCCGCCTCCATCAGTCTACCTTGCAAGAAGGGCCCCGCCGGGCTTACGCCTGACGGGGCCCTGTCGTGTAGGTGAGGTCTTATGCGACCGAATGGCTTGGCCTTAGGCCTCCATCTCGGCGAGTTCCTCCTTGGAGAAGCCGCAGGCAAAGACGACGGCAGCGGCGATGACAAAGGAGATTGCCATACCAACGATAGCCCAGACGGTGTTCATCTGGCCACCCTGCAGGTAGTTGGTGAAGACCAGGAAGTTGGACGCACCGCCTGCGAGGTAGTAGGTAACACCCATGAGGCCGGAGAACACAGCGCCGATGGCACCGCCGATGAACATGCCGAGCATGGAGCGACGGAAGCGCATGAGGATACCGAAGAGCGCAGGCTCGGTAACGCCGCCGGCGATGGCGGAGATGACGTAACCGATGGCAAGGGACTTCTCGTCGGGGTTCTTCATCTTGAGGAAGGCACCGAAGGCGCAGCCCCAGACAGCGGCCATAGCGCAGTTGGTGGAAACGAAGACGAAGGGATCGTAGCCGGCGGCGATGATCTGAACCTGAGCGAGCAGGATGACGGGCATGTGCATGCCGCAGACCACGAAGAGCTGCCAGAAGGCGCCGAGGACGGCCATGACGATCAGGATACCGATGCCGCCAAGGTCAGCAAGGCCGAAGAGGGCGTTAGCGATCAGCGTACCGATCTCGTTGCCGATGGGGGCGAGGACGATGAAGGCGATGGGGATGGTAACGATCATGGTGCAGAACGGCGTGAAGACCGTGGACAGCACGTCGGGCATGACCTTCTTAAAGAACTTCTCGACGAAGTAGAGGACAGGCACCGAAAGGATGATCGGCAGGACGGACTGCTGATAGTTGGCAGCGGCGATCTGGATGCCGTAGACGGAGATGATTCCGCCGCCCTCCTGGGTCGCGACGCTCACGACGGACGGGGCCATGAGGGCGCCGCCGAGGAGCATGCCCAGAACCGGGGAGGCGCCGAGCTTCTTAGCGGCGGCATAGCCCAGGTAGATGGGGATAAAGGTAAACGTGGCCTCGTACAGGGTGGTGTAGAGGAACGTATAGGTCGGGTCGTCGGCCGAGAGCACACCGAGCATGGTGGGGCCGAGAACCGCAGCGATGGTGCGGAACAGACCGCCGGCCATGAGCAGCGGGATCAGCTGGGTCATGGAACCCGACAGATAGTCGAGGATGATGTTGGGCAGGTTCTTGAGCTCGAACTTCTCCTTGGGAGCATCGAGGTTCTCGTTGACGGCCTCACCCTGCTTGACACCGGAGATGGCGACGAACTCGGCGAGCACCTTGGGCACGTTCTGGCCGATGATGACCTGGAGCTGGCTGCCGGCAAACTGGCAACCCAGAACACCCTTGACCTTCTTGATCTTCTCCACGTCGGCCTTGCTGTTATCCTTAAGCGTCAGACGCAGGCGCGTCATGCAGTTGGTGGCGACGGTGACGTTCTCCGCACCGCCCACGAGCTCGAGGACATCGGTGGCAATCTGCTTGTTATCTACTGCCATGGGACCCCTCCCCATATCATCGTGTGCCAGCCCCCTTGGGCTTAGGCACGCCTTTGGCCCGGCGACTATAACCCCTTACGGTTGCCGGACCCTTGGATACGCTTTTGTAAACAAAGTGTTTACTGAACGTTTACGGGCTTTAGTTTACACGGAGCGCCGAATTTATGGCAATTTTGCCGTCTACAGTCCGGTGAACGGTAGGAAATCGGGGGTGAACGTATTTGAATGGCGGGAGATAGTCTCTTTGACCGTCTATTGATCTATGGCCATTTACGTGGGATTTTATTTTGATAAACGCCTCACTGACCTGTTACCTCATCAACAGAAGCCCTGCTAGAAGATAGTAAACATATGTTTAGTAGTTCACGACGTGTTCAATTTTGCCGTTTACCGAGTTCATCTGGTTATTCTTCAATTCTAGATTACACTAAACATGTTTAGTTTGTATTGCCGCAGATGCCAGGCATTCGCGGCGCAAGGGAGGCAGCTCATGGAACTCAAATTGTGTACCTACGCAACCGTCACCACCTTGGGCGACTTTGGCCCCTGGATCAGCAAGGTCGTACTCGACCTGCCCTGCACCGTGCGCGCCAACGACATCGACGCGAACACCTTCCATATATATGTAGAGCGTCACGAGCGCTCGGGCGATGTTCTGATGCGCAAGGAACGCGGCGCCGACCATGCCGCGCCCTCCGTGGGTTACATCGACATTCTCGCCGCATATCCGTGCGACGAGAACGGACGTAAGCTCGCCGTGGGCACCCATGTGGCGCTCGAGGTCGCCGAGCAGCGCCTGACCAAGACCATCGAAGGCGGCGTCATGGGTTCGCGCATGCTCGATGACCAGCTGCGCATCACGCAGCTCACAGCTCTTCCCGGCAACGACGGCGACGATCCCACCTGCGGCCTGGTCTTCGACACCTGCCGTGGCGATATCTGCCCCGCGCTCAAAGGCTGGAGCAACGCCACGCAAAAGACCGCCGTCGACGGTATCGCGCTCGAATACGGCTTCTTTGAGCCCAGCTTTAAGGCCGAGGACTCGGCATGCTTCAACCCCTTTGCGCCCGAGGCCACGGCCATGCCCCAAAAGGCACCGCTCGTGGTGTATCTGCACGGCGCCGGTGAGGGCAAGGGCGCCACGCAGGGCGAAGGCGCCACGCGCGCCTATATCGGCAACCGCGTGACGGCCATCAGCCAGGCGCAGATCCAGCGCTACTTTGGCGGCTTTGCCTGGGTGCTCGTGCCGCAGTCGCCCACGTTTTGGATGGACAACGGCGTCGAGCAGCTTGGTCACTCCAACCAGAGCATCTACTCCCCCGTGCTCAAGGCACTTATCGATGAGTTTGTCGCCGAGCATGCCGACCGCATCGACACCGACCGCATCGTGGTCGCCGGTCTTTCCAACGGCGGCTTTATGACCCTGCGCCTGTGCGCCGACTACCCCGATTTCTTCGCCGCGGGCCTTCCCTGCTGCGCCCCGTGGTACAACGCCACGGACGAGGACGTAGCCGCGCTCGCCAAGACGCCGCTGTGGTTTACGCACTCCAAGGGCGACGAGCTCGTGCACCCGCAACAGACCGTGCTGCCGCTGTTCGCGCGCCTGCGCGATGCCGGCGCCAACGTGCATCTCACCTACTTTAGCCATGTCGAGGACCTGACCGGCGTGTATCGCGAGGCCGACGGCTCGGCCAAGAAGACGTTCAACCACGGCGTGTGGATCCACCAATTCAACGACCTGTGTTATCAAGACTTCGACGGGGGCAACGTACTCATCGACGGCGAGCCGGTGGGCTGCTGGGAGTGGTCGGCCAGGGTTTCGAGGTAACCATCCCATCGGGGGCTCTGACCTTTAGTTTTGTAAACGTCCTCGCGCATGAGCCCCGCTTATCCTGCTCCTTCGGAGCATCGGATAAGCGGGGCTCGCGCTGCGGAATGTTTACAAAACTAAAGGTCAGAGCCCCCTAAGTTAACGTTGTTCGAAACGCTGGTCGGCCGATTCCGGCGGGCCGCCGGGTCGCGGGCGATGGGGGCGTGGGTCCCGTCTTGCCTTGCGCGTAACTGGCTGAATTGATTTTGATTGGAGCTGTTCCTATGTCCCAGAAGTTGACTCGGGTGATTGTTACCACTGATATGGAAGTCGATGATATGAACTCGCTTGTTCATTTGGCTCTGTATCTCAACTTGCTTGACGTGCAGGCTGTGGTGTATACGGCTTCGCAGTATCACTTTCTTGGGGATGGGGTCCATACGCTTGGTGAGGTGAATCCGCATTGGCGGACTAAAGGGCGTCGCTCTTATGAGTGGGGTATTGTGCCTCATGAGCCTGATCCGCTGGCTGGGGAGCTTCTTGAGTATCGGCCATTTCCTGAGCATTGGATTGAGAGTCTCTGGAGTAATGAATATGCCCAGGCTTGGCCGCAGTTGCAGGCTAATGCGACTGCGGCCGGCGAGCCGCCGTTTCCCTCGCCGGCTCAGATGATTGAGCGTACCTTTGTTGGGAATGTTGCCTTTGAGGGCGATGTGCGCGAGGAGACTGAAGGTTCGCGCGTGATTGCTCAAGCGATTTTGGATGATGACCCGCGTACGCTTTGGCTGCTCAGCTGGGGCGGTATGAATACGATCGTTCGTGCGCTTATGAGTATTGATGAGCGCTATCGCGATACGCCTGAGTGGCCCTCTGTGCAGCAGCGCGTCTATCAGAAGGTGCGCGTGATGGGCGTTGCCGATGGTGTGGGGCAGGACAATTCTTGGCTCGACCATGGGCGCGAGCTTTTTCCCGAGCTCATCTTTTGGTGCGTGCCCTATATGTACGGCGGCTACGTTGATGCCAAGATGGCTCAACCCGATACGCTGCCGCTGTTTCAGGCTCCCTGGCCTGCACAGAACCTCACACAAGGCAACGGCCCCCTTATGGCGCGCTATATGCTCTATGGCGATGGCAAGATTTACGAAAACGAGCCCGAGCGCTTTCAGTTTGGTAAGCATGCCCGTCTGGATTGGGGTTTGGAGGGCATCCCGGCGATGCAGTTCGATCGCGGCGACTTTATGGCCGAGGGCGATAGCATGACCTATATTCCGCTGCTGCCCTTTGGCCTGCGCGGCATCGATGAGCGCGGCTTCGATACGCTGCTCGGCCGCATGTTCCTTGACGGACATCCTGACTCGAATGCACCCGCGGGATTTGCGGCCATGGGCACGCCGGCAGAGGGTAACCCCAATCCCTACCTGCGTGCTTACCAGGAGGACTTCGCCGCCCGTGCGCAGTGGTGCGCCCACGAGCCCGTGGCCTGCTCGCATCCGGCGTTTGTTGCCGAGGTCATGGACGACCGCAGCGCCGCCGCCGGCGAGCGCGTTGCCCTTGCGGCGACCGTCATCGACCCCGACGGCAAGGGCTTCGATGCACATTGGGATGTCGCCGTGGACCCGTCGAGCTATGCAGGCGCCCAGGATCTGTCGCTGTGGCAAGAATGCACGGTAGACACCGCTTTCATCGTGCCCGCCGACGCGCGGCCCGGCGACCGCTTCGTGCTCACCCTCACCGTCCAGACGCGCGCCGAGCGCCCCTGTACCCGCTACGTCCAGGTTGCCATCACCGTCGCGTAACAAGCGGCAGCGCCAATATCCGACAAAGAGCGTCCCCAGGTACCAAACGAGCGAGGATTTTTGGACACCCAAATGACGAGAGTGGACAATCTCCCACTTTGAGCCTGCACACAGGCCAAAAACGGGAGATTATCCACTCTCATTCTGCGGGTACTCATTGGGGACGCGGCACTCATTTCAGTACGTCCCCAATGAGCGCTTCACTTCTTTTGCAAGTTTTAACTTCTTTTGCTTTCTTTCACTTCTTTTAACAAAACGCCCGGCGGGCATTAACTGCTCGCCGAGCGTCTTGGTTAGGAGGCTATAGTTGTTGGGAAAGCCTTAGGCCAGGTCCTCGCCGTTCGTCTCGATGACGTGTTTGTACCAATCGAAGCTCTTCTTTTTGGAACGCTTGAGGGTGCCGTTGCCCGCATCATCGCGGTCGACATAGATAAAGCCGTAGCGCTTGGACATCTCGCCCGTGCCGGCAGACACCAGGTCGATCGGGCCCCAGGTGGTGTAGCCCAGCAGGTCAACGCCGTCCTCGGTCACCGCGTCGCGCATCGCGGCGATATGCTGGCGCAGGTAGTCGATACGGTAGTCGTCGTTGATGGAACCATCCTCCTCGACAACATCCTTGGCGCCCAGGCCGTTCTCGACCACAAACAGCGGCTTCTGATAACGGTCGTACAGGTCGTTGAGGGTGATGCGGAAGCCCAGCGGATCGATGGCCCAGCCCCACTGGCTCTCCTGCAGGTAGGGGTTCTTGGCGCCGGCGAAGGCGTTGCCCTGGGTGCGCTCGACATCGGGGTTATCGGCGCCGGCGGAGCAACGGGTGCTGTAATAGCTAAAGCTGATGAAGTCGACGGTGTTGGCGGCCAGGATCTCGCGGTCCTCATCCGTCATGCCCACATCGATGCCCAGACGCTCGAGCTTCTTGACGGCATAGGCCGGGTAGTAGCCGCGGCTCTGAACGTCGACGAAGAAATAGTTGCTCTGGTTGTCAATCTGCGCCTGGCGCACATCGCCCGGACGGCAGCTGTAGGGGTAGTAGCTACCTGCGGCAAGCATGCAACCGATCTTGACCTCGGGGTCGATCTCGTGGGCGATCTTGGTTGCCCAAGCGCTGGCGACGAGCTCGTTGTGGGCGGCCAGGTACTCGACGGCCTCCTTGTTCTCGCCCTCCTCAAAGACCAGACCGGCACCCATAAACGGCAGGTGCAGGATCATATTGATCTCGTTGAAGGTAAGCCAGTACTTTACCAGGCCCTTGTAGCGGGTGAAGATCGTGGTCGCGAGGTTCTTGTAGAAGTCGATGAGCTTGCGGTTGCGCCAGCCGCCGTACTCCTTGATGAGGTGAATCGGGCAGTCGAAGTGCGTGATGGTCACGAGCGGCTCAATGCCGTGCGCCTGACACTCGCGGAACACGTCCTCGTAGAAGGCCAGGCCGGCCTCGTTGGGCTCAGTCTCGTCGCCGTTGGGGAAGATGCGGGTCCAGGCCAGGCTCATGCGGAAGGTCTTAAAGCCCATCTCGGCAAAGAGGGCGATGTCCTCCTTGTAGTGGTGATAGAAATCGATGCCGGTCTGCGCGGGGTAGTAATAGCCGTCCTCGAAGTCGAGCATCTTGCGCTGGCCGGAGACCACCGCATAGCGCTCGGGGCCGTGCGGCGCCACGTCCACGTTGGCCAGGCCGCGGCCATCCACATCGTAAGCGCCCTCGCACTGGTTGGCAGCCGTCGCGCCGCCCCACAGGAAGTCTTTACGGAAAGCCATACATCGATCCTTTCACACGATAATTGTCATAGGTTCAGTATCTCTACAAACAGCACGTCGCTCAACGGCAACGGCACAGCTCGAAACTTCTTTTCGCCCCAACGGCCTCATCCGCCCGCAGCGACTGACACTTCCTGATACCTCGCTTCCTCCCCTGGCAACAGGTTCGCCTCTCGAAGTTTTTCCTCCACAGGAACCCGTCCCCGGGGAGGAAAGGAAGTGAGGGGCCGGGCGGCAATGACTGCGGCTAAGCGTACGTGATGGCCTCCAAACGAAGAAGCACGGGAGAGCTATAGCGCATAATGGCGACCTCGTCGCCGTTGAGACGGCAGTCGCGCACCCACGCGCCGTTCTCAACGGTCCCCGTCTCGAGCGACGCCACATCCACATGCGGCTCACCCGCCGCGTGCGACTCGAGCGCCAAGCCGCAACGAAGCGCAAGCAGGTACACGGCGCCGTCGGCGGCGCGAAGGGCCGCACACGCACCGGGCAGGGCACCCTCATCAAAGCTCACCTTAATTGCTATGGAACCCATATCGAGCAGGCCCTCGGCTGCCACCTCACTCGTCACGGCATCGAGCGTCGCGTACGCGGCATCGTCCTCGGCAAGTTCAAATAACTGAGCCAGCCCACGCGTGACCTCCGCATATTCCTCCCGGTCCTGAGGCGTGAGCAAAGCGGGGTCGCTCGTATCCATGCCAAAGAGAATACCCGCCGAATCGCCAAAGGGCTCGCCCATCTCCTCGTAGCCAAAAGGAGCGAAGCACAGGGCATGGTGATGGGCCACCGCCCAGACCTGGCGCGCGGCGGCGTAGGCGTGCGTCGCGGTCTCGGGGATAAAGAGCGGGTTGTCCTCGCACGCATATCCGTCGCAGACCTTGCAAAACGCCGGGATGTAGATATCGGGGCCCAGCATGTCGATGCTCGGGGCGGCATGCTTCCACACGCCCATCACACGCAGGTTGGGACCGCCCGTGGGAAAGCGCCCAGGCTTGTGACCCTTGTCGAGCCAGCAATTGCAGGCCGTGGGCAGCGGATGCTCGGCGCGGCCCGCTGCGGCGACCGCCTCCACGTAGCGAGCCATGTGGTAGGTGGTAAACATCTCCTCGGCATGCTCGCCAAAAACCTGTTCCCACGAACCAGAGCCGGCGCCCGCTTCAAGGGCTTCCGCAAGCTCAGACGCCAGGGAGGTAGGATCGACCGCAAGCGCCTCGATCAGCTCCGTAGGCACGCTCTCCGCAAAGGCGGCATCCGCCCAAGGCGAGTGCTCACGTGCCGCGACCATCTGACCGCACTCGTTTTCTACCTGCACGAGTATCACCGTATGATCTTGCGCATCCACCTCGCGCAGGTGCGCCATCAAAGCCGCGTAGGCGCCGGCATCCGCCGCGCGCGTCTCCTCGCAATAGAGCGAAAGCGCCGTGATCTCAAAGTTATGGAACTCGGCATAGTGAACCTTGTTCTGCCCGGGCACCATCTGCGCACGACGAAAACGCTCGATATCGCGTTTGACCCACGCGGGCGCATAGTAGCACTGCGCATTTTTGTACGCGCCAAACCACAGCACGCCCAGGCGCAGCCCGCGCTCGCGGGCAAGCTCGAGCATCATGTCCACTTGGCCAAAGTCAAACTCGCCCTCTGCGGGCTCCAAAAGCTCCCAGGTAACCGGGGCGAGCACGGTATTCATACCGAGCGCCCGCGCGCGATCGAGAGCATCCGCAAAAGCGCGGCACCCACCCGAGGCTGAGTTATGGCACTCGCCCGCAAACAGCGTATAGGGCCGGCCGTCCACCATCAGGCGTTGCCCGCCGCCAGCACAGGTGTACAACTGCGGAATCTCCGCCATGGCAACTCCATTCTTCCGTTTTGTTTCAACCCCCTGAGGGCCGAGCCGTGTTGAGAGCACCGGACGCGCGACCAGGGCCTACCTGTCGTCCGTGCGAGCCCGCCCCTCCGATGGGAGATGGGTTAAAGGATGGCAAACGAGGCGAGATCGACCGAACCGACGCCCTCGATAGCCAGGTAAAGTGCATGGTCACCGGCAACGGTCTTCGTCAGGGGTGCGACCACCGTGCACCAGCCCTCGCCTGGCACGAGCTCGACGCGCGTCAACTCAGCGCCATCCGGCGCGTCCAAGCGCACACTCACCACACCGGCAAGATCCCCGCGCACCTCGAGCTCCACCGTGCGCTCCGCACCGGAAAACGCCAGGTATTTGTAGCCCACGCCCGCTCCATCGCAGAGGTTGGCCACATGGGTACGTGCCGAAGTCACACAGCCCGCATCGACTTCCTGGGTAATCACCGGATGGTTATCGGCGATTTCCAGATTGCCGGAATAGTGAACCGCGCCGGCCGGCCCCACCAAGTAGCAGCAAATACTCGCCGGGTACGCGCGCCCGCAAGGAAGCGCTCCGCCATTGAGCCCACAGCTCGTTATCTCTACTTGTTCGATATGTCCATCGGAAGCAATCTCGATGGGCTCAGCGCACCCCTGGCGCGCGTGCTGCGCACCGTGCGTATGACGGTGATAGAAGATGTAGTCGCCCCCGGCAATGCGCGCCATGCCGCCATGGTTGTTGCCCAGGTCCATCACAGCGGCGTCCTCGGCCTCGTGCCCGGGCAGGCCCACATCGCCGTTGGAAACGAGCACGCCGCCGTAGGTTACCGGACCTTCCGGCGTTGGCATCGTGGCCCAGCAGAGCTCATGTCCGTTTTCGCTCGAGTAGACAAAGTAGTAGCGCCCGTCGAGCACGCGGATGCTCGAGGCCTCAAAGAAGGCATGCCCTTCAAAACCCGTGCCCGCCGCCTGCGTCACTGCCGGAGCCAGATGCTTGGGTGCCGCAGCCATCGTGCGCATATCGGCGCCGAGCCGCACCACGTAGCCGCCCTCCATGGAACATGCGGGCATGCGCGAGCTCGGCTTCTTGGCGCCAAACCCATAGTAGAGCCAGCAACCCCCGTCCCCGCAGGGAAGGACTGCCGGGTCAAAGGGCATGCCCCAGCCCTCCTCGCCCGCAAACGGCGAGCCGTCGGGCTTGGCAATAGGGCCCAGATAGCGGTAGCGTCCCGCCGGCTCATCGCACACGGCGACCGACATGATGCAACCGCTCGTCATGCTTAGCGTGAAGTAATACAGATAGAACCGCCCGTCGGCACCCTGGCACACATCGGGCGCGCCGTACCCGGTTCGATCGACATTGGCCGGGTCATCCTCTTTGCGCCAGATGGTCCCCTCAAACGTCCAGGAGCCCAGATCGTCCACCGGGGCTGACCAGCACACGTAGTCACCCGGGCAGTATGCGGTGCCCTCGGGTGCGTCATGGCTTCCATACACGTAGACTCGGTCACCAAAGACATGCGGTTCGCCATCGGGGATATACTCCCATCCCGGCAGATACGGATTGGTTGCGATATGAGCCATGTCAGACCCCTCCTATCGATATCGGGCGCGGTACCGGACGGACGCCGGCGACAAGACCGAACGCCTGCCGCGCACCGCGTGCACCATTCGTTAAGCAAATGCAGCTAGACGAGCTCGAACTCCCCCACCAACAGGTCGCGGCTGTTAGGCCCCGCCATGACCTCAAACGCGCCGGGCTCGCTTGCCCAGCCGTGCTCGGGCGTCCAAAAACGCAGAGCCTCCTCGCGCAGGATAAACGTCACCGTGCGGCGCTCACGCGGCGCAAGCTCAACACGCGCAAAGTCACGCAGTTCGAGCATGGGGCGCACGCGCGTTGCCACCTTGTCGTGGATATAGAGCTGCACGACCTCAGTACCAGCAATATCGCCCTCATTGGTCACGTCGATTGAGACCTCGATGACACCGTCCGCCGTAAGCTCGTCCGCACTCAGGCGCAGGTTATCGTAGCGCGCCGTATGATACGAGAGTCCGTAGCCAAAGGGGAACATCGCATCGTTAGGGCAGTCCATATAGCGGTTCACAAAGCGACCGCTATGCGTTGATGTCTTAGCGGGACGTCCGGTGGAGAACTGCGCATAGTAGAGCGGCTCCTGGCCCACGTTATGTGGGAAGCTCACCGTGAGCCTGCCGCTCGGATTGACCGTTCCAAAGAGCACGTCGGCTACCGAACGCCCACCAGCCGTACCGGGGAACCACGCCTCTACGATTGCATCGCAATCATCGATCACGTCAGTGAGGGAAAGAGGACGCCCGTTAAAGAGCACGAGCACCACAGGCTTGCCGAGCGCGCGCACGCGCTTGAGCAGGCGCTTCTGCGGAGCCGGTATGGTAATGTCCGTACGCGCTCCGCCCTCACCGCTCTGCAGCATGTGTTCTCCGAGCGCCATGACCACCACGTCGCTCGATGCGGCCAGCTCGAGCGCCTCGGCAGCCATCGTCTCTAGATCCGCGCCCTCGCCCGTCGGCGCACCGAACGCGGGAATCTTGCCAAACTCCCCAAGCTCGCTGTAGTCGTCGAGCGTGGGACAGCCTTGGGCCCACGCAAAGCCGTCGTCGCCCAATACCTCGGCAAATGCCTCGGCAAGCGTTACGGAATGAGTTTTATCGGCATGAATCGCCCACATGCCGATGATGTCTCGGCTGTTGGCATAGGGACCGATGAGCGCCACGCGCGGAGCGTTGCCCCCGGTCGTAAGCGGTAGCAGCCCGCCTTCGTTTTTAAGGAGCACGAGGGCCTCGTCGCACGTTTTACGCGCGCTCTCAAGACGCTCCGGCGTGCACGTGACCTCCGTACGGCGCTCGGGCGAGCACGTACGATACGGGTCCTCAAACAGACCGAGTCTGTTCTTGAGCTCGAGCACGCGCATGCAGGCGGTATCGATCTGCTCGAGCGAAACCTCACCCGTTTCGATGAGGGCCTCAAGCTCATGTGCGTAGCAGGGCGTCTTCATGTCGATGTCCACGGTGGCATTCATGGCGAGCTTGGCCGCCTCGCGACGGTTTGCCGCCACACCGTGTGCCCTGAGCTCGTCGATCGCCGCGTAATCGGTGATGATGGGACCGTCAAAGCCCCACTCGTCGCGCAACACGTCGTGCATGAGCCGGCGGTTTGCCGTGGCGGGGATGCCATCGATGGTGTTGAAGCTCGTCATCACCAAATCGCAACCAGCCTCGACCGCCGCACGGTACGGAGGCAGGTACTCGTTGCGCAGGCGCCACTCGCTCATATCCACTGTGTTGTACTCGCGACCCGCCTCGGGCGCACCATAGCCCGCAAAGTGTTTGACGCAGCTGGCCAAGCTCTTCTGCGGCGTACCGTCACCCTTAAAGCCCTCGACCATCGCGCGAGCGAAGCGGCTGCTTAGGTACGGATCCTCGCCCGGCATCTCCAGGCAGCGACCCCAACGGGCATCGCGCACCACGTCCACCGGCGGGCTAAAGGTCACCATGCAGCCATCGGCCACGGCCTCTTCGGCAATAAGGTTGTAATCCTCGCGGATAAGCTCTGGGTCCCACGTGGCTCCCAGGCCCAGGGGGATTGGATAGCAGGTTTGATAGCCATAGATCACATCGGCCATAAAGACGAGCGGGATCTTAAGACGGCTGCGCTCAAGATATGCATCTTGGATACGATGCACTTCCTCGGCGCCCAACACGTTGAGCACGCTGCCGCATACGTCAACATCTTCTTGCGTCACGCCCAGCTTGGCACGCGGACCAACCGCTACGGCATCGGTGCCAAAGCACCCACCGTCAAGCTGCACCAACTGCCCGATCTTCTCGCGCAGGGTCATACGCCCCAAAAGGTCAACGAGCTCGGATTGCTTCATGGCTACCTCGTTTCTGTTGTGTGCCCTTATGGAAGGACGCCGGATTCGTGTAGGGGTCAGCGCCCTCCCATAAGGGCACACGGGGCGCATCTGGCGCCGCGCCCCGTGTGCCGGCGTCCAAAGACGCCGGTTTCCCAGAACTAGTTGTTCTCGAGGATCATGTCGTCGTTGAAGCCGAAGGTCAGCGTGCCCACAAAGGTGAGGACGGAGGCGACGGCGAGCGCGATGACGTCCTCCATACCCACCGAGCCGATGATGGCCGGGATGGTGATGAGCGAGGTGGTCATGAGCGCGGGCTGGTGCAGGCCAAAAGTGGCAGCAATGGCACCGCAGATGCCGCAAGAGACGATTGCGATCACAAACGGGCGCTTGTACTTGAGAACGGCGCCGTAGATGGCGGGCTCGGTGATGCCGGCGAGGAGCGCAGAGATGGCGGCAGCGCCGGCGAGCTCCTTGAGCTCGGTGTTCTTGGTCTTGAGGAAGATGGCAAGGACCGCGAAACCCATGGCAAAGTTGGTGCCGACGGTAATGGGCAGGATGACGTCATAGCCGAGCATACCGATGTTCATCTGGATGATGGGGATAAAGGCCCAGTGCATACCAAAGATGATGAGGCAGGGCCAAAGCAGACCGATGAGGAAGCCTGCGGGCAGCGGGGCAACCTCAAGCAGGGAAACCAGGCCGTTAGCGATGAGACCACCGATGAAGTCGGTGACGGGGCCGATGATGTAGAGGGTGAGCGCAGTGGCCACGACGAGGGTCACGACGGGAATGATCAAGCCCTTGAGGATATCGGGGACGACCTTATTGAGGCCCTTCTCGATCCAGGACTGCGCGTACACGGCAAAGATGATGGGGATAACCGAGCTCGTGTAGCTGATGAGCGTTACCGGGATGCCAAAGAGGTCAACCGGGTCGCCGGCGCTAAAGAGCGTGGAGAGCGTGGGGTAGCACAGCGCAACGGCGATGGCCATGGCCGTCCAGTCGTTGCACTTGAACTTCTTGGCCGCAGTGCGGGCAAGGAAGACCGGCATGAAGTAGAACACGCCGTCGCCGATGGCGTAAAGCAGCTGGTAGGTGGTGGACTCGGCCGCGAGCCAACCAAAGGAGTTGGCCATGATCACAAAGGCCTTGAGAAGGCCGGCGGCGGACATGGCGGGAAGCATCGGCATAAAGATGCCGCTGATGAGCTGGATGGCGCGGTTGACGATGCTGCCACCGGCCTCGTCCTCGACCTCGCCGCCAAGCTGGATGTTGGAAACCTTGGGCAGGGCGTCATACACGTCGGTAACGTGATTGCCGATAACAATCTGGTACTGACCGGCGGCCACTAGAACGGAGATAACGCCCTCGGTCTGGTTGAGTTTCTCGGTCTGGGCCTTGCTCTCGTCCTTGAGCCTGAAGCGCAGGCGAGTGATGCAATGGGAGACGCTCATGACGTTCTCCTCACCGCCGACCAGCTCAATAATCGAACACGCGAGCTGCGTGTAGTCCTTTGCCATGGTGAAACCTCCTTGTTTCACAGCGATTGAAAAATATCTGCAGCCCCGGCGCCTTGGGACAAGACAGCGATCACAGGCCCGGTTAGTGCCCCGGGCAAAGGCGGTTGATATGCATCATCAAGTACAGGAGCTCCTCGTCGGAGCAATTCCATCCGTGCTTGGTGCGCAGATATTCATCGATGGTTCGGGCGCAAACGTACGCGTCCGAGAAATCATGGGTTGCCTGACGGAAAAGCGAGCTGTTGCGTGTCTGCTCGATCTCGCCTTTCATAAGACGGCCGATAAGAAAACGCATGTGCGTAACGAAGCGAACGTAGCTATAGGAGCAACGATCGATCTCGATATCGAGGGTCCGCTGGACGATATCGGTAACGGCCTCGAGCACCTCGGCACTTTTCACCACGAGATCCATATTGCGGCTCAACGCCTCCGAGCCGCCCTCGTCGAGACTCTCTGCGTTCACGACATGCAGTGCAATTGCCGCTGCCTCAAAGTCGGGAAAGTCGACGTCCTCATCAATCGCCTTGACAAGCAGCACTCCGCGACGGCCTACCTCATACTCACGGGGATACACAAACCGAACTTCCTCGGAAAGAGGATTGGGGATCACTTTGTCGTTGCGAGCGCGCTCGATCGCGAACTGAAGGTGGTCAGCGATGGTAAAGATAAGATTGGGGTTAAGTTTGCAGTTGAGCTCTTGGCGCGCAATGTCCACAATGCCGGACGCGATGATAATCACGTCATCGGTAAGCGAAGCAAGTGCATCATAGAGTTCAGGACTTACGTCGCGAAAGCTGCGTTGGATATTGGACTCGTCCTCAATATAGGAAGGGGCGCCGCGAAAGCCAAGGCCCTTGCCAAACAGCACGAGCTCACGCCCGTTCTCGTCCTCGGCGAGAACGACGTTATTGTTTATGGCCTTGGTTATCAGCATGAAAAAACTCCTCTGGCTCCACTTCTAGCATCCAGCATGCCCCGCTCTCCGCAGGACGTTATCTATATGATGCTCGTGGCGCCTCCCGAGGAGTAACGCGGTGCAGGAATAGTATGCACACATTCAATTCTATGTGAAGTGATTAAATCGAAAAAATCCGTTCACAGACGATAATCGACCGCTCACGGCTGCAGAATGTATTGCGGACCGGGCAATGCAGGCGTCCACAGCCTCAGCTACGGTGAAATACGAACTGTTTTCCGGTCCGCGGCGCCTAAAGGGAACTATTCCACCGCAAGTTAGTGAGGTTAGTCGCAGGTGATGTCGAGGTTCTTGCCGGTGAGACCCACGTAACCGCCTTCGGTCAACAGGCAATTTGACTGAATAGGAAAAAAAGGAAAAAATAGGAAAAAAAGGAAAGGAGACTTATGACCGAACCCATCTTCTCCCCCTCATTTGGAAATCGCCCGTCCTATCTGGTGGGGCGCGGGAGCGTGATTTCGACATTCATCTCCGGCCTTGAACAGGAGCCGGGCAATCGAGACCGCGCCATGCTCATGCTCGGTCAGCGAGGCAGCGGCAAGACGGTTCTCCTGTGGGAGCTCGCCGATCGCGCTCGCAAGCTTGGCTTCGTCGTCGCCACGCCCACCGTTGCCTCCGAGGACATGCTCGAGCGCATTGTTGAGAAAATCCAAGAGGCAGGCGAGCCTTACGTCAACAAACGCTGTCTTCCCAAATTCACGGGTGGCAGCCTGAGTGTTTTTGGGTTCTCGGCAGGCCTCGAGTTCACACGAGACGTGCAGGAGACCAAGAGCTTCCAGTTCAAACTCACGCAGCTTGCGCGCAAACTGACAGAGCAGGGACACGGCATCCTCATCCTCATCGACGAGCTCCAGGCAAATTCGCCTGAGATTAGACAGCTCGTCACCGCCTATCAAGAACTAGTCGGCGAACGACTCAACGTCGCACTCGTCATGGCGGGCCTTCCGGGAGCCGTCTGTGCAACACTCAATGACCGCGTGCTGACGTTTCTCAACCGCGCTCGCAAGGTCACGCTCGAACCGCTTTCGGTCGGAGATGTCGACGCCTATTACCAGCGGGCTTTCGAAGAGCTCTGCCTTGATATTCCAAGCCGTCTTCGCCTCTGTGCCGCTCGCGCGACCCAAGGCTCACCCTATATGCTGCAGTTGATCGGCTATAACATCGCCAATCGCTGCAAGGCTGGAGAACGCGCAGCGCAAGGGCAAATTGACGGAGCCATCGAAGCGTCGAAGGTCGATTTCGAAAACGATGTCTGCGAAACGACGCTCGCCGCGCTATCTGACCAAGACGTCGCGTTTCTCGCCGCAATGGCTGACGACGAAGACGCTGCGTCGCGTATTTCTGATGTAGCGGAGCGCATGTCGGTCACACCCGACTATGCGCAAAAGTATCGCCGGCGCCTCATTGACGCCGGCGTTATCGAGCAAGCGCGCCGCGGTTACGTGCGCTTCGCCGTCCCATATATGGCTGATTACCTGCGCAGCCAGCTCTAGGCAACCACCACAAAGGGGACAGGCACCTTTGTGGTGGTTTGGGGCGGTTTATCTCAATCTGTAACAGGAAGAGACGATTTGGCCCGTCAGATGTTACAGATCGAGACAAACAGGAAGCCCCCTAGTCGCAGGTGATGTCGAGGTTCTTGCCGATGAGGCCCACGTAGCCGCCCTCGGCAGCCTTGGGACTATCTGCGTGGCAGAGAACCCATTTGTCAGCCTTCCAGTAGCAGTAGCTGTCGCCGACCGCGGGCATGTCGGCTGCGGCCTCGGGGCGCGGACCATTGGTGCCGGCGGGCAACGCAACCATTACCTGGAAGCCGCCGTCGTCGACCATGCAGGGCGTGTAGTGGAGCGTGGTGTTGAAGACTTCGACGACCGTACCCGCCGGCACGCGGAACGCCTTGACGCACGCGGTGTCGAGCTTGCCGTCCTCGATCTCCCAGCGATGCGCCACGAGCAGGATAAAGTCGCGAGCGCCCAGGTTAAACTCGCTGGCGCGGTGATACTCCAGGCAGTTGAGCTGCGTGTTGTGGCCGTTGCACCAGCCGAGCTGGAAGGGGCGGCCGCCAAACATGAGAAAGCCCAGTTTATCGGCACCCTTGACGCTCTCGAGCTCCGGCGCGCTTGCTACGTACTTGCTGCCTTCGGGGATGGGCGTGGCAGAGAGCGCCTCGAGCACGAGCGACGTGAGCTCGGACGGAACGTCATCCCAAACGTTGCCATAGGATTTGAACTCGGGATCGTTGACAGAATAGATGTGCATGTTCGCTCCTGTTCGTAAATGTGACTATACGAACATTCTAGAACAAACATGAGCGATTTTGAACGCTCGTCCCGACCACTCAACAAAAAGGCGCCCCCGCATAAGCGAAGGCGCCCAATGCGCGCGCTTTGGGCGATAAAGCCCTTACGCCTGCTGATAATGCAGGTGCTTCTCATCGATATCGGCCAGGTCGCGGTCGAGATAGCGACGCGCGAGCCAGTTTGCCATGGGGAGGTTCTGGTCCAGATAGTTACCGCACTCCTCGGGAGCGGCACCGGGGACATCGCCCTCAAAGCCGGCGACAAACTCGAACAGCTCACGCACGAGCGGCAGGATCTCCTCGCTCGTCACCTCGCCAAACACGACGAGGTAAAAGCCCGTGCGGCAGCCCATGGGACCAAAGTAGACAATGCGGCTCGACCACTCGGCATGGTTGCGAAGGAACGTCGCGCCCAGGTGCTCGATGGTGTGGCACTCGGCCGTGTTCATGACCGGCTCCTTGTTGGGCGTGGTCAGGCGCAGATCAAAGGTGGTGACGGCGGCGCCGGTCGCCGGATCGCGGTCGATGCGGCTCACATACACGCCGGGCTCAAGCAGCAGATGGTCAACGGAAAAACTCGCGATACGCTCCATGGCAGTTCCTCTCGGTAGTCAATTTAGGACGGGGCTCTTTTAGCTGGTTCGAATGATCGCACCAATCATACCAGTCAAAAAAGCCCCGTCCCAAATGAGCTACCCGGGAATAGCCTGCGGGCGCCGCGCAGCCGCCTAGGCAGTGTAGGCGATGGTCGCGTCGACGGCGTGACGCCAGCCGGCGATCTTTTTGGCTCGCTCGTCGGCAGGCATGGCAGGCTCCACGATGCCGCGGGCGCCGTAGACGTCAACGACATCGCGCGTGTACATGCCCAGCGCAATGCCGCAGGCCCAAGCCGCACCCAGACCGCTCATCTCGTCGTTGCTCGCAATGCGGATGGGCGAGCCGACCAGGTCGCTCTCAAACTGCATCAGGTACGCGTCGCGCGTGGGACCGCCGTCAACACGAAGCTCGGCCAGTGCCGCGCCCGAATCCTCGACCATCGCATCGATCACGTCGAAGATCTGATAGGCGA